>NZ_JBWKVR010000006.1:0-116168 GCF_059421805.1 Rhodoferax sp. GW821-FHT02C08 | reverse complement strand
CGCTGGCGGTGGTGGTGCCGTCATAGGTCTTGGAGGCGGCGCCGGCGCCACTGACGCTGACGGTGGCCGGGGTGATGGACATGCTATGTCCTGTGGCGAAATTGGTTTGGTAGCCCAGTTGATCTGCCATGGTGCCCTGACTAATGCTGTAGCTGCCGACGTTTTGCCCCGTGCTGCGTGCCAGGCTTCCCGTCAGGATTTGGCTGGCTGTGTCACCGTTGGCCTGGCCGGATATGGCATATCCCAGGCTGGGGTCTGTCGCAGCATTCTTGTCATAAACCTTGCTGGGATCGGTGGGTGTGATTGTGATCGTGGGTTGTTCACGGTACAGCACATAGGTTGTGCCATCTCCTACGGTGCTAGCACCCGGAGCATCGCCTGCCTGCTTGTTGTAGCGAAAGTTACCGCTACCCGCCGCGGCTTGTGTGGCCAGTGACCCGCCGAGACTTGTGGAGGCAAGCGAACCGCTGTAGACATAGATTTTTCTGCCGGAATCCACGGTGAGCGTGGCGTTGTTAATGACATCGCCACCTGTACTTGTACCGCGTGCGGTACTGGAGCCCGCTGTCAGCGTCAGATTTCCATTGCTGACGGCGATGTTGCCGCTGGTGGTTAAATTTTGCGTAAGTGTGGTCAGTTGTGCTGCACCAGTGGAAGCAATGCCTGTTACGCCCAGTGCATTGCTGTCTACTACGGTCACTCCTGCGGCGTTGCTGGCCGAGAGCGTGTTGAAGTTATTGCCCGTGTTTGCCAAGTTGATGGCCGCGCCACCGCCATTCAGGGTGGTTGCTCCACTGACGGAGAGGGCGCCGGTTTGCGTGATGCCTGGTGCCGTCAGCGACAGTGCGCCAGTAATGCTACTGGTCCCTAGCGACAAGGCGGTACTGTTGACCAAGCTGGTGGCGCCAGCGCTCAACGAAACAGCGCCTGTGAATTTGTTGCTGGCATTGGTCAGGCTGATAGTGTTGCCGCCACCGGTGCTGGTGATGCTGGTGGTGCCTCCGACATTGGAGAAAACACCAGCACTAGAAGCCGCATCATCTGAAATGGCGCCAGCGGTGGACGTGATGACTAGGTTGCCAGGAGTGCTGATGAAGCCCTTGTTCCAGACGGAATTGTGGGTGGAGGTTTCTGCAGTCTGGGAAGCCAGGTTGACAGGCGCCGCGGTCAAAAAAGCCAGGGTTGCATTGCCCCCCACATAGAAGCCGGTATATCCATTGACGGAATCTAGCGCGGCTGCATTGATGTTGACTGAGCTGGTCACCGGTGCGGAGATAGAGACGGTGCTATTGGCCGTACCGGAGCCCCACAAGCCGTCGCCACCGGCGTTGGAGCCGGTGAGGTTGATGGCGCCCGTGGTGGATGTGATGTTGATTTTTCCGGCCAACTTCAGGGCTGCATTGCTGTTGCTGGTAGTGCCAACTTGGCCCACGGTGGTGTTGATGCCCGAGATAGCCACCGTGCCCCCGGTGATATTGATCGCTGTGCTGGTGTTGCCCGCAAAATTAACGGTAGACAACTGGTTTCTATAAGTGGTCGATACCGGGTTAGAGGCATTACCCGTGATGGTTACGGCACCCGTGGTGGAAATGGAGTCTCCGGCACTAATTTCCACGCCGCCGCCGGCCCAGGTGCTTACAGCACCGGTCGCAGTACCCGTGAGTGTGATGCTCCCGCCTGAGGTGCTCTGCAATGTATTGCTGCCCGTCAGCTTGACTGCAGTATTGTTTGTACTCATAAGCGAGGCGCCATTGCCATTGACGCCCGTAATGGTGCCGGTGCCGCCACTGGTGCCCTGGACCAAAATAGCTCCGCTGGCCGTAGTCAGGGTGGCGGAGTTCATGACCACTCCCTGTGAATTACCGTTGCTGGGCATGGTGCCCACGATGCTGATGGTGCCACTGCCACTGGTGGTCAAGGCGCCGTTCAAATATTGCAGGGCCGAGGCCGTGCCGTTTTGTGCGCCACTGGCAGTCAGGCTGATGTTGCCGCCATTGGCTGTTACATCGAGGTACTGTAGTTTTAGCCCATTGTTGGCGGCGGCCGTGCTCGTGGCGTTCGCAGTCATGGATACATTCAGTGTGCCACTGGTGCTGCTGATGCTGCGGTGTGCCCCCGAGGTGCCATTGCTGGTAATGCGGCCATCGGCAATCAGTGTCAAGGTGGAGGCTGAGCCTGCACTTTTTACAATGTTTCCGTTGATGGCGATATTGCCTTCTTGGGCTCCTCCTGCGGCGGTAGTCGTGATGGTCACGTTGCCGCCGCTGTTGAGTATGGTCTGGATATTGGTGGTGTTGACTGTCGAACCCGATGCTGAGGGAGCCCAGACGTTGCTGCTGAAGGCACCGCCTGTTTGCGCGGCACTGGATATGGTGACGTTGTAGGGGTCCAGCAACCACAATCCGCCTTGGCCTTGCGCGGCAGAAACATCGACTGCAATGCCGTTGGTATCCAGTGCGTGCCCGGAGGTTTCGATGGCACCTCCGTTGCCGCTTTGCGTGCCACCCATAGCCCGGATGTTGCCGTAGACGTTGGCCACATCGGTGCCCCATACGACCACTTTGCCGCCATCGCCAGCCAGTGTCGCGCTGGCGTCAATACTGGCTGTGGGGGCCATATAGGTTGCGTTGGCGTTGGGTTCGGGGCCAAGCCCTTGCTGATTGCCACCAACCAGCACCGTACCACCGCCCGCCGGGCCGCTGGCGTTAATGTGCGCGTCATCAAACAGGCCAACTTTTTGCCCCAGCACCTTCACCGTACCGCCACTATCGCCGGAGTTTTGGCCGCTTGCATCCAATGTGCCGCTGACTTGCGTGGTGGTTCCCTCGTCGCCCAGAAGCTCGATGCTGCCGTTGCGATGTGACACGGTCCTGGCCTGGATGATTCCGCTGTGGTTGATGACGGCGTTGTTCAATCCTTCAAGCCCCTTGGCCGTCAGTACTACCCGGCCTCCGTCGGCCAAAACCATGCCGCCGTTGTCTACCAGGGCTTGAGCGGCACCCTGGGTGAGAACATAGCCAAGAGGGCTGCCGTCAACCAGCTTCAGATTGACGCCGTTGGCGGCCGCCAGCAGCACGTCGCCTTGTGGTGCGTTGATCTGCCCCGTGTTCGTGACACTTGGAGCAATCAGCGCAACCTTGCCACCTGCAGGCACGGTGATGGCTCCACGGTTCACCACGCCTGCCGTACTGTTGCCAGCCAGGTTGTACAAACCGGCTTCAAAGTCGGCATTACTGATATTCAAGGTGCTGGCGACCAGCCCCCCGACGTTGACTTGTGCACCAGCCCCGATAAGTACGCCATTCGGGTTCAGAATGAACACGTTCCCATTGGCTATCAGGCTACCCAGAATACTGGTTGATTCCTTGCCGGTAACGCGGTTTAGTGCAATGGCCTGGGCATTGGGTTGTATGAAACGTACGGTTTCATTGGCCCGAATGCCAAAGCTGGACCAGTCGATCGCCAGGCGTTGGCTGCCTTGGCTGATCGTAGTGTTGAGGCCAGCTTGGCTGATGCTGCCAGTGCCGGAGGTTATATTGCCGCCCGCCGGTTCGGCCTGGCCGGGGTCATGGAAGAGCAGGGTTGTGAGCAGAGCCGCCAACCCTTGGCAATGCGTCTTGCCAAAGAGCCTACCCGACTTTACTGGCTGTGCTCGGGCTTCCGTTGATGGAAAGCGGTTCGGAGCATCGGGGGCTAAAGAATGATCTACGAGTGCCCAAAACTGAGAAAACGGTTGCTGTTGCATGATGGTGTCATCCTTGCCTCTACTCCCTGTTTATCTTGCCAATATTTGGGCTATCAATTTTTGACATGGGTCACTTGCCTACTCACAAGTGACTAAAAAACGCTCGTTCTATTTGACTTTTTTCGCCTGGGCGACAGACCATTTGCCGGCAAAGGCTTGCAGGTCGCTGAGGCGTTTGAGCAGGTCGGCACCGGTGGGGGTGACGCTGTAGCCATCGGAGCCATGGGTCAGCAGGTCGGCTTCGCGCAGCTCTTTCAGGCGGGTGTTGAGGGTGTTGGGGGTGACACCGCCGACGCTGTCCTGCAGCAGGCGGAATGTCTGGGCATGGCCGTCGCGCAGAGCCCACAGCACGCGAATGGCGTAGCGGGACTCCAGCAGGGCCAGCAGTTGGTGGACGGCGACGTTTTCTTTGGAACTCATATGGTGTTCTCCTCGGGACAATGTGCGGTGGGAAGTCTGGCGGGCCTGGGGGCGCACGCCCAGGCGGCGCCACGACTATAACGCAAAAAACCTATTTTGCTACTAGTTTAATAGCATTGTAAGCAGGAAGTGTCTGCACTGTTCCCCAAAATGGGGCGAGGGAATTAGCGGCGGTAGATTTTCTGCAGCAGGCGTATCAGCGTTTTGCGCTCGGTTGCTGTCAGGTGGGAGGTGGCTTCGATTTCCAGCTGGCCCACCTCGGATTCGACTTGTGTGGCCAGTTCAGCGCCGCTGTCGGTGACATGCAAACCCATAGCGCGGCCGTCCATGGGGTGGGGTTTGCGCTCGATCAAACCGCGCTTTTCTATGGTGTTGAGCATGCCCACCAGGTTGGGTGGCAGGATGTCCAGCACGCTGGAGAGCTGGCGCGAGGTGATGCCGGGGTTGTGCGCCACCAGCAGCAGTATGGACAGGTCCACGATGCGCAGATCATGGCTGGCGATGTGCTCGCGGATGATGTCCACGATGAAGAGCGAAGCCCGCCGGGCGTTGTAGCCCACCAGACCCTCCAGCGAGCTGGTGTCTATGCTGTGGACGGCCTGTGGGGGAGTGCGCGGGCTGGTTGCGGTCATGGCACTATTTTGCCACCCGCTCCGAGCATGCCCGGAGCGGGTGCGGTCCTTATTTGCAGCTGAAGCTGGCGGCGCTTTCTATGTCTCCGGTGCCGTTGTAGGTGGCAACTTTGGGATAGACGCACAGCGGCCGGCTGCGGCTGGCGGACCAACTGCTGGGCACGTCGGCATTGACTGCGACGGCATTGCCGGCGCCGCGCGCATTGGCGACCACGCTGTCGGGCGCCTGGCCTTTTTCCACCCAGTTGACCAGCGGGGTCAGCATGTCAAACTGGTCGGTGGCGGGGCCACCTGAGCAGTGGTTCATGCCGGGCACGCGGTAGAAGCGTGCGAAGCTGGCAGCGTTACCGCCGTTGGCAGCGCGCAGCGATTCGTACCAGGTGGTGGTGTCATCACTGGAGAAGATGGGGTCGCTGGTGCCGTGGTAGACCATCATCTTGGCGCCACGGTCACGCAGCTTGGCCAGGTTGCTGGGGTTCACTGGCTGCATAAACGAGAGTGCGCTCTCGGTATAGGTGGTATTGGTTGCGCCCACACGGGACAGCATCGTGTCCACATTGCCGGTGAGCGCGAATACGGGGCCATTGAAGGTGGCCGCGTCTTCCGGCGGTGTGGGCCAGATCAAGCCTGCGCCGCCAGAGTCCAGTACCAGCGGCGAGGTGAACTTCCAGAAGGCAAAGTTGCTAGTGGCCAGGCCTGCATCGAAGGGCCAGGTGGAATAGATGCGTGCGCCGCTGCTGGTGGTGGCGCCCGAAAACAGTTTGGACACCACGGTCTTTTGTGCGGCCGACAGGCAGGTGCCGTCGCGGCTGCCGCTGCAGGTGGGCACATCGGTGTTCAGATTGAAGGCGGCTTGGCAGGCGGTGGTGTTTTGGACCAGGCCGTCAGTCACACCATCCAGGGCATCGCATTTCGCCAGCACAGCGTTGGAGACCACGGCCCGCTCCGCAGTGGTGAAGGCGGTGGACAGGTCAGAGCTGCTGGTCGCCACCGTGGCATAGGCTTGTGCGCCGGCGATGTTGGCGATGGCCGCCAGCGGCAGGCGGAAGCCGGGGTCGCCAACCAGGTAGCCGTCGTATTCCTCGGGTTCGCGCGTGGCGGCCACCATGGTGTGGCGCCCGCCGTTGGAGCAGCCGCCGAAGTAGGAGCGGTCCGGCCCCTTGCCGTAGGCGGTCTTGATGGCGCTCTTGGCCATGGGCGTGAGCGTGGCGGCGGCCTGGTAACCATAGTCCAGCCGGGCCTGCGGGTCGATACCGAAATTCGCTCCAAGGGCGGCGGCATGGCCGGCGTCGGAGCTGATCACCGCGAAGCCCATGTTCAAGGCGTTGTTCGGGCCGCCACTGTTCTCGCCGTCGACATTCCCGATGGCCGTCAGCACATTGCCGTCGATGCCGCCATTGGCTTGGTAGAAGAAGCGGCCGTTCCAGGCGCTGGGCAGGCGCATCTCGAAGCCGATGGCGTAGCTGTTGCCGTCCACGGCGCTGACGCGCTGGTTCATTGTGCCGGTGATCTGGCAGTGCGCGGGCACGGGCGTGCCGGCCACCGTCAGTGTGCCGGCGGCGATGGCGTTGGCGGCGGTGATGGTGGTGTTGGCAAAACTGATCTTGCTGGCCAGGTCGGTGCAGGACAGCAGCGAGGCCGGCGTGGCGGCGGAGAGCTGCGGCAAGCCGCCGTCCGAGCCGCCGCAGGCCCCTAGCAGCGCGGCGGGCAGGGCCGACATCGCCAGTAAACGGATGTGCATTCGTGTTCTCATGGCTTCGTCTCCAGGGTTGAGGTACACAGGCGCCCGCAGCATGCCCTCAACCATGGTGTTGCGTGCTGCAGGTTTGGGTAAGTTTGCTATCTAAGTGATAGCTGCTAGCGCAGGTTTCGTGTGCGCTGGATGCTTGTTTTTCTAAATTTCTGCGGCAGGCGCTGGCACCTTGGAAAGATGCTCAGCGCTGCAGGGCAGGGATGTTAGAAAGCGTGCCGAACGCCGAAGCTGACACCGTTTTGCGAGCCACCTGCAGCGGGTGCGCTGCCCGTAGCACCACCGCTGACCGACACCGCAGCCAGCGTGTCGTTGCTGATATGCCCCACCTGGGTATAGACCGCCGTGCGCTTGGACAAGGCGTACACCAGCCGTGCGGACAACAGGGTGGAGTTGCCGTTGTCAAAGTTCTTGTAGCGCAGGCTGGCCCACTGGCCGTCCAGCGTCAGCGCAGGGGTCAGAGGGTAAGACGCGCCGATGTACCACAGGTCGCTCTTGGGCTTGGTTGTGCTGCCTTCGTTGTTGCGGCGAATCACCCCACCGCCGATCTTGGCGCCCATGACTTTGACGTAAGCGGCTGCCAGTGTGCGGCTGTCGCTGGTGCTGCTGCTGTTTAGGCTGCCAAACACCACGTCCGTGCTGCTGGCCGGAGTGCGGCCGTTCAGGGTGTCGTAGGTCAGCGTGACGCCCCAGTCGGCGGTGTCGTACTTGGCGGTGGCTGACCATTGGCGGCAGGCCTGGGCGTCGGTGCCGCTTTCACCGGCGCAGTTGGTACCAGCCGGGCTGGGGCCGGCGTTCACGGTGTCGCGGCCCAGGCTGTACTCAGCGCCCAGGGTCAGGCCGCTGAAGGTGCCGCGGTAGGCGATGGAGTTGTCGGCGCGGGAGTTGGGGATGTAGCTGTCCAGCGAACCCAGTGCGTACAGCGCAGGTCCGATCACGTCGGAGTCCTGGATGGACCAGAACAGGGTGGAGTATTGGCGGCCCAACGTCACGCTACCCCAAGACCCGGCCAGCCCCACGTTGGCCTGGCGGCCAAACAAGCGACCGCCCTGGCCGGATGCGCCGGTATCGGGGGCAAAGCCCATTTCCAGTGTGAACTGGGCCTTCAGACCATCCCCCAGGTCTTCGGTGCCGCGAAAGCCCAAACGGGAGGGCAGCGAACTGGTGTTGCTGGGCATGCGGGTGATGCCGCCCACGGCGTTGACGTTGCTGACATGTTCCACGCCCACATCGATCAGGCCGTAAAGGTTGACGCTTTGCGCGTGGACGGAGCCGGCTGCTGCCAGCGCGGCGAGGGTGATGATGTGCGATGTCTTTTTCATGGTTTGTCTCCTTGAGGTGGGGGTGAGGGGGAAGCGGTGTACTTGCTATGTTTTTAATAGCTTCTTGCGCAGTATGTATCTGCGATAGAAGCCTTTTTTATGGTGGTTGTTTGCGGGCGGCGCCCAGGTAGGTGTCGATGACCCGTGGGTCGCGGGCCAGGTCGGCGGCGCGGCCTTGCAGGCTGACGTCGCCCATCTCCAGCACATAGCCGTGGTCGGCCGCTTCCAGGGCGGCACGGGCGTTTTGCTCGACCAGCAGAATCGTCACGCCGGTTTGGCGCAGGGTGTGGATGATCTTGAAGATCTCGCGTACCACCAGCGGCGCCAGGCCCAGGCTGGGCTCGTCCAGCATCAGCAGCGTGGGGCACGACATCATGGCGCGGCCCACGGCCAGCATCTGGCGTTCACCACCAGACAAGGTGCCGGCCAGCTGCAGGCGCCGGTCCTTCAGGCGCGGAAACAGGGCGTAGACCACATCCAACTGGTCGCGCCAGGCCTTGTTGCGCAGGCGCAGCTGGCGGAAGGCCCCCAGCACCAGGTTGTCTTCCACGGGCATGCTGCTGAACAGCTCGCGCTTTTCCGGCACCAGGGCCATGCCCAGCATGACGCGGTCTTCCAGCGACAGCTTGTGCAGCGGCTGGCCCTGGAATTCCATGGCGCCCTGGGACGGCAGAATGCCCATCACCGCGTTCAGCAGCGTGGATTTGCCGGCGCCGTTGGGGCCGATGACGGTGATGACGCTGCCGGCGGCGGCTTGCAGCGACACGCCGTGCAGCACTTCGGCCTTGCCGTAGCCGGCGCGCAGGCCGGAGATGGAGAGCAGGGGTTGGCTCATGCGGAAACCTCCTCGGGTTGCGGTGCGGGGGCTGCGGTGTCTTCGTCGGTGCCCAGGTAGGCTGCGCGTACGGCGGGGCTGGCCTGTACCTGGGCCGGTGTGCCTTCCATAAGGTGGGTGCCGAATTCCATCACCACGATGTGGTCGCAGACGTCCATCACCAGGTCCATATCGTGTTCGACCAGCAAGATGGCCATGCCCTCGGCGCGCAGCTGGCGCAGCACTGCGCCCAGGGCCAGCTTTTCCTTGTGGCGCAGGCCGGCGGCAGGCTCGTCCAGCAGCAGCAGGGCCGGGTCGCTGCACAGCGCGCGGGCAATTTCCAGCAGGCGCTGCGGGCCCATGGCCAGGTTGCCGGCCAGTTCGTGCAGCTGGGCGCCCATGCCCACGCGCTGCAGCTGGTGCGCGGCCTCGCGCAGCAGACGTTGTTCTTCCTGCCGGTCCAGCCGCAGCATGGACGACAGCGCGCCTTTGCCGCCGCGCAGATGGGCGCCCAGGGCCACGTTTTCCAGCACAGTCATTTCCGGGATCATCTTCACGTGCTGGAAGGTGCGCGAGATGCCGCGCTGGGCGATCTGGCGCGAGGGCAGGCCGCTGACCACCTGGCCGCGGAAGCGCACCTCGCCGGATGTCAGGCCCAGCACGCCGGTGATCAGGTTGAATGTGGTGGACTTGCCCGCGCCGTTGGGGCCGATCAGCCCGCTGATCTGCCCGGCCCGGATGCTGAAACTGATGTCGTTCACCGCCGTCAGGCCGCCGAACTGTTTGCGGATGGCGCGTACGTCCAGCACCAGACTATTCGCTTCGGGCTTGCTGCGTGCGGGAAGCGGGGTGGCCTGGGTCCAGTCCTCGGCCCGGGGTGGGTTGGGCAGCCAGCGCGCCACCAGCGACCACAGGCCGTCGGGCAGGTACTTCAGCACCAGCACTAGCACGATGCCGAACACGATGGTTTCAAAGTTGCCGCTGGCGCCGATCAGCTTGGGCAGCAGCACTTGCAGTTGGTCTTCCAGCAGCTTGGTCAGCAGGGCCCCGGTGAGTGCGCCCCAGATCTGGCCTACGCCGCCCAGCACGGCCATGAACAGGTATTCAATGCCCATCTTCAGGCCGAAGGGCGAGGGGTTCACCGTGCGCTGGAAGTGCGCGAACAGCCAGCCCGATACGCTGGCAAACAGCGCGGCAATGGTGAAGATGCCGATCTTGAAGCGCAGGGTATTGATGCCCATGGCCTCGGCCATCAGCGCGCCAGTGCGCAGCGAGCGGATGGCCCGGCCGGTGCGCGAGTCCAGCAGATTGATGAGTGCAAAAGCGCCCAGCAAGACCAGCACCCAGGTCAGCACAAAGAAGGGTTTGCCACCGCCCAGGTCCCAGCCGAACAGGGTGATGCCGGGCACGCCCAGCAGGCCGTCGTACTTGCCCAGCGCGTCCAGATTGCCCATCAGGTAGTAGAGCGACAGGCCCCAGGCAATGGTGGCCAGCGGCAGGTAGTGGCCCGACATGCGCAGCGTCAGCACACCCAACAGCATGGCGCTGGTGCCGGTGATGGCCAGGCCGATGAAGACGGTCAGCCAGGGCGACAGGCCGTATTGGGTGCACAGGTAGGCGCTGGTGTAGGCGCCCACGCCCACAAATGCCGCCTGGCCAAAGGAGGTCAAGCCGCCAATGCCGGTCAGCAGCACCAGGCCCAGCACCACCAGGCTGTACAGCCCGATGTAGTTCAGTTGGGTGACCCAGAAGTCGGGCAGGGGCAGGCAGGCGAGCAGGCCCACGGCGGCCAGCAGAAGCAGGCGCAGCACGGTGTTGTTCAAAGGGGTTTTCATCGTATGCAGCCTGCGTATCAGTGGTCGTGGTCGGCGTGGCCGTTGGCGAGCGAGCGCCACAGCAGCACCGGCAAGATGAGGGTGAACACGATTACTTCCTTGAAGGCGCTGGCCCAGAACGAGGAGAAGGCCTCGACGATGCCGACAAACAGCGCGCCGATGGCCGCTGCCGGGTAGCTGGCCAGCCCGCCGATCACCGCGGCCACAAAGCCCTTGAGGCCGATCAGAAAACCGGAGTCATAAAAGATGGTGGTGGTGGGGCCAATCAGCAAGCCGGACAGCGCTCCTATCAGCGCGGCCATGGCCAGCGTCAGGCTGCCGGCGGTGTGGGTGGAAATGCCCACCAGGCGTGCGCCCAGCCGGTTGATGGCGGTGGCGCGCAAGGCTTTGCCATACAGCGTGCGTTCAAAAAACAGCCACAGCAGCACGATCAGCGCCAAGGACGCGGTGCAGATGATGATGGCCTGGCCATTCAGGTTCATGGCACCCAGCTGGAAGCGCTGGTCCCAGAACGTGGGGTTGCGAAAGCCCTCGGCACCGAAGAACAGCAGGCCCAGGCCGGTCATGGCGAAGTGCACACCCACCGAGACGATCAGCAGCACCAGGGTACTGGCATCGGCCAGCGACTGGTAGACCACGCGGTACATCAGCGGGCCAAAGGCTGTCACGATGCAGACGCTCAGTGCGGCCTGTACCAGCAGCGGAAACTGGCGTGGCGCGGCCCAGGCGGTGATGGCGGCAATCGCTACCGGAATGGCCAGGGTGCGCAGCAGGGCCAGGACCGCGGCGCCGGGTTGGCGCAGGCGCTGCCAGGCGCCCCAGGCGTTCATCAGCGCGGCCACGCTGGCCAGAATCACCAGCAGCCAGACGGTGCCGGGAATGGCACCGGTCTGCAATATGGCCAGGGTGAGTGCGCCATAGGCGACGAATTCACCCTGCGGGATGAAGATGACGCGCGTGACCGCAAACACCAGCACGATGGCCAGGCCGAGCAGGGCGTAGATCGCACCGTTGGTGATGCCGTCCAACAGCAGGACGCTGGCAATCGAAAAATCCATGGAAAGTCCTAGAGAAATAGAGTGCGACAGGCGTCAGCCTTACTCGACCTTCCAGTCGCCGTTGACCACTTTCACGATCACACCGGTTTCATTGGTGTAGCCCCAGTGGTCGTCCTTGGTCCAGTTCATTACGCCTTGCGACAGCGGCGTGCGGCCCATGGTCTCCAGCGCGTCGCGCAGCGCGGAGCGGAACTCCTTGGTGCCGGGCTTGGCCTTCTTCAGCGCCATGGGGATGATTTTTTCCAGGATGATCTCGGCATCAAAGGAGTGCGCGGCAAACTGGTTGCGGCTGCCCGGGCCATAGCTCTTCTCGTACTTCTGCACGTAGTCCAGGGCCAGCTTTTTCGAGGGGTTGCTGTCGGGCAGTTGTTCGGGTGCGATCACCGGGCCGGAGACCACGTAGGCGCCGTCGATGTCCTTGCCGCCCACGCGCATCAGGTCGCGGGTGGCGGCTGCGTGGGTTTGGTAGATCTTGCCCTTGTAGCCGCGCTCGACTACCGCCTTTTGCGGCATGGCGGCGCCGCTGCCGGAAGCGGCGATCAGGATCGCATCGGGCTGGGTGGACACCAGCTTCAGGGCCTGTGCGGTGGCGCCTGTGTCGGTGCGCGCAAAGCGCTCGGAGGCAATCACCTTGATGCCGGCTTTTTCGGCCACGGCCGTGAATTCCTTGAGCCAGCTCTCGCCGTAGGAGTCGGTGTAGCCCAGGAAGCCCACGGTTTTCACGCCCTGCTTCTTCATGTGCTCGACCACGGCATAGGACATCACGGCCGTGGACTGCGGCAGGCGGAAGCTCCAGAAATCTTTGCCGGGCTGCAGCGGGGTGGGCGAGGCCACCAGCTGCGGCGTTTCTGTCTCAAATGCCACGCCCGCGACCGCGATGCCCACCGGGGTGGCGGCCGAGCCGATCAGCAGGTCTACCTTGTCGTCCGACACCAGGCGGCGCGCGTTCTTCACACCGTTGGTGGGGTCGGTCGCGTCGTCGAGCACGATGACGTTCAGCTTCTCGCCGGCGATGGTTTGTGGCCATAGCTTCATTTCGTTGGCCATGGGAATGCCCAGGCCCGAGGCGGGGCCAGTCAGAGGCAACACCACGCCAATGGTGACGTCGGCCAGCGCCAGGCCCGAGGCCATGGATGCCGCCAATGCAATGGCTGTGAGGATGGATTTGGGTGCGTGGTGCAAGGTTTGTCTCCAGGTGTGTGGGGGGGGCGTCCCAGCCACGGTGCAAGGCTGGGCACATCTTTATGGTTCTTTACTATAGTTATAAAAAATAACCATAACAAGGAGAAAAATGGGTTTGTGTTAGGGGCTTTCCCTGATTGTTGGTATGGGCGTGGCGCAGCGTATGCGCTCCAGCTGCATTCCCGCTACACGCCACAATCGGGCATGCCCAATGACATTTCATCCCTCACACAGGCTCTGCGCGACTTTGCTGCCGCGCGCAATTGGGAGCCATTCCATTCACCCAAAAACCTGGCTGCTGCCCTCAGCGTGGAGGCTGCCGAGCTGCTGGAGCATTTCCAGTGGCTGACCGAGGCGCAAAGCCGCGAGTTGGCAGGCGACAAGAAAGCCGAGGTGGCGGCCGAAGCGGCCGATGTGCTGCTGTATCTGCTGCAGCTGTGCGACAAGCTGGACATCGACCTGCTGGACGCCGCTCGGCGCAAGATGCTGGTCAACGCGGTGAAATACCCCGTGCCGGCTTCAAACTGAAGTCTGCTATTGAATGCATAGCTGCTCGCGCTTACTCAATTTGCGCTACGGCCTGATTCAATGCTTGTCTCGGGGCTCTGATAATGGTCGCCGGGTGGGTACTTTTCTACAAGGATTGCGGCGTTGAAAACACTGGTGCTGGGTGGTTATGGGAATTTTGGCGCGCGTATCTGCCGGGCTTTGGCGGGTGACGCTGCGATACAGCTGTGCATAGGCGGCCGTGACCTGCGGCAGGCCCAGGCTTTGGCGCAGACGTTGGGCCATGGCGTGCAGGTGGTTGCCGTGGACCATTCGGCACCGGATTTTGCTCAGACCCTGCGTCGTATGGGGGTGGAGTTGTGATCCATACCGCTGGGCCGTTTCAACAACAGGATTACGCCGTAGCCCAGGCTGCCGCTGAGGCGGGAGCGCATTACCTGGACCTGGCCGATGGCCGTCGTTTCGTGTGTGATTTTCCGGCTGCGTTGCAGGCCCGTTTTGTGGCTGCCGAGCGCGTGGCGGTGTCGGGCGCCAGCACGGTGCCGGCTTTGTCGTCTGCCGTCGTGGAGCACCTGTGCCAGGGTTGGCAGCGCATAGATACAGTGGATATATGTATTGCCCCGGCGCAAACGGCCCCCCGGGGCAAGGCCACCTTGGCCGGGGTGTTGAGTTACTGCGGGGCGCCCATTTCTGTCTGGATGGAGGGGCGGTGGACGTCTTTGCTCGGCTGGGCACAACCCGCACGGGTGCAGTTTGCCCGCTTGCGTCCCCGTCTGGGTGCCTTGTGTGACATTCCCGATCTGGAGCTGTTTCCCGCCCGCTACCGGGTGACGCAGCGCGTCATGTTCCGGGCAGCGCTGGAGCTGCGTTGGACCCAGCGGGTTTTCGCGCTGTTGGCGGCGCTGCGGGCATGCGGTCTGGTACCGGCGCCGGATCGCCTGGCGGGTGTGCTGAACCGGACTGCCAGATGGTTTGATTTTTTGGGCAGCGCTCTGGGCGGTATGGTGGTGCGGGTGCAGGGGCTGGATGCTGCCGGTCAGCCCGCCCATCGGGCCTGGCATATTGCGGCCGACCATGACCATGGACCGGAAATTCCCTGCATGGCCGCCATCTTGCTGGCCCGCCGATGGGCCCGAGGCGGGCTGCCGGCTGCGGGTGCATTGCCTTGCATGGGCTTGCTGGATCTGGCGGAGTTTTCGCTCGAGTTCGCGCGCTGGGGCATGGTGACCGATGTGCTGGATGAGGGCAGCGCACATGGCGCATGAAAAGTTGGAGTTTCCTATGCCTGCCTGCGCAGAGGTGGTGTTTGATGCGTTCCACTATTACCAATGGCGTGCCCGCTGGGACTCCCTGGTCAGTGACACCCGGGTCGTCGGTGGAGCACCATGCCCTAGCCAGGGCGCGGTGACGGAGAACACCGGTGCGGGCATGTTGCGCAGTCTGTCTATGCGCACCCAGTTTGTTTCCTATGACCGGCCGCGGCTCGCCGCTGCGAAGATGCTGGGGCTCGCATTTCCGTTCACGCAGTGGGCGGCGTCCATGCGGCACCGCTCCACTGGGCTGAATACGTCCGTGCTGGTCTATACCTACACATTTGAGGTGGGCCCAGCGGTTTTGCGGCCATTTTTGAGCCCTGTCGTTGCATGGGTATTCGCTCGGCAAACGCGGCGACGCTTCGCCAGGTTGCACGCATTTCTGGTGCGGCACGCTGATGAGGTGCTGCGCTGGCAGGAGGAGGCGGGCAGGGCGAGCAGCCTATCTATGAAGGGCCAGGCCAGATGACACTTTCCCGGAGTGATCTTGTCTTGCTGCGTTACAGCCTGGTGTTTGTCTGGCTCGCCACGGCGTTGGTGAGTGTGTGGGAGCTGCGGGGGCAAAGTCTGGGTTTGCTGGCCGTGGCGGGCATACACAACCCGCTTGTGGCCCAGGGGCTGGTCTGGGCCGGGGCGGGTGCGGACCTGGTACTGGCGGTGGCCATGTGCTGTAAGCCTGGTCGTGTCACGTACGGGGCGGCACTCCTACTTATGGCCGTCATGACCCTGGTGGCCACGGTGCTGGATGCATCGCTGTGGCTACATCCGCTAGGGCCTCTGACGAAGAACGTACCGATTGCGGCTGTGTTGTGGGTATTGGCGAAGGCGCGGATATGAGTTGGTATTTGACGATCAAGTGGCTGCACATCCTGTCCAGCGTGGTGCTGGTGGGTACCGGCTTTGGCTCGGCTTTCTATTTCTTTTGCGTCAACCGTACGCGCAACCTGGCGGCGCAGGCCGAGGTGGCGAAGCTGGTCGTGCGGGCCGACTGGTGGTTCACAACGCCCACGGTCGTGGTCCAGCCTGCCACCGGTTTGTGGATGGCCCACTTGGCTGGGTGGCCATTGACCACGCCCTGGCTTGCCTTGTCCTTGGCTTTGTTTGTGTTGGCGGGCCTGTGCTGGCTGCCCGTTGTGTGGCTGCAGATTCGGATGGCTAGCCTTGCGGACCAAGCCGTACGTGTAGGGAGCAGCCTGCCGGTGATCTACTGGCGTTACGCCCGCTGGTGGGAGGCCTTGGGCTACCCGGCATTTCTGGCGATGCTGGGTGTTTTTTATTTGATGGTGGCCAAGCCCGCATGGGAGTAGTAGGACCAACGCGGTGCCAGCAGCACGTCGAGACTTGCTATTAAAAAAATAGCTGCTAGCGCAGGTGTTAATTGCGCTAGAGCCTATTTTCTATAGAAATCTGCAGCGGGGCCAGGCTGCACCGTAGGGCCGCTCAGGACAGGCGCAGTGGGGCCTTGCCTGCCAGGGCTTGCGGGGCGGTGTGGGCTGCCGACGTTGCCAGCTTGAAGGTATCCACTACCTGGGTCAGCTGGGTGGCCTGGGTTGTCAGGCTCTGGGCGGCTGCAGCGGACTGTTCTACCAGCGCAGCATTTTGCTGGGTCATCTGGTCGAGCTCGACTACCGCCGCGCTGACCAGGTCGATGCGCTCGGACTGCTCGGACGAGGTGGACGTGATCTCCCCGATGATGTGCGACACCCGCTGTACCGAACCGACGATTTCGGTCATGGTTTTACCGGCGTTGTCGACCAGGCGCGAGCCTGCGTCCACGCGGTCCACGCTGGCCGCGATCAGGCCCTTGATCTCCTTGGCGGCGTCAGCGCTGCGCCCGGCCAGGTTGCGCACCTCGCTGGCCACCACGGCAAAGCCGCGGCCTTGCTCACCTGCGCGGGCGGCTTCCACGGCGGCGTTCAGGGCCAGGATGTTGGTCTGGAAGGCGATGCCGTCAATCACGCCGATGATGTCGGCAATCTTTTTGGAGCTGCTGTTGATCTCGTCCATGGTGCTGACGACCTGGGCCACGACCTGCCCACCGCGTGCCGCGACTTCGGCTGCCGATGTCGCCAACTGGTTGGCCTGGCGGGCGGAGTCGGCGGACTGCCGCACGATGCCGGTCAGCTCCTCCATGGAGGCGGCGGTCTGCTGCAGATTGCTGGCAGTGTGCTCGGTGCGCTGGCTCAGGTCCTGGTTGCCGTGGGCGATTTCCACCGCCGCGGTACTGATGTTCTGAGTGGTGTCGCGCAGATGGGCCACGGTGCTGGCCCAGCGGCTGCGCATGCTCTCCAGGCGGCGTAGCAGCTGGCCGGTTTCGTCCTGGCTGCTGGATTCGATAGCGTGCGACAGGTCGCCCTCGGCCATGCGGTCGGCCTCTTCCACGGCGTGGCGCAGTGGCAGCTTGACGGAGCGGGTGATGAACCAGGCGGCACCGATGCCAAAGCTGATGGCCAGGCAGGCCACTATCAGCAGCGCCTGGATGCCGCTTGTGGCTTGCTGCACCACGTCCGCCTGGTTGTCTGAGATTTGCTGCGCGGCATTCTGCTGGAGTGCGTCTATGGAGTGCAGCCAGGTGTCCTGCGATGCGCTCCAGGCCTCCAGATTGGTACGCAGCTCCAGGCGGATGAGTACCGCAATGTCTTGCACGGCGCTGGTCGAGCCGGCTTTCTCAATTGCCGACAGGAAGATGGTGGATGCATCTTTGCGCGCTGCATCCAGGCTGGCGAGTTGCTTTTTTTCTTCGTCGCTATCGGCCCGCAGGGCTAGTTGCTTGGACTGTTTGTCGTAGCTATCGTAGGCGCCAGCCAGGCGCTTGTATTCTTTTTCCAGGTCTTCTGGTGTGGTCAGGATAGCCATGTTGCGCATGGACATGGCGGTCTGGTTGACCTGCTGACGCATCTGGTCCACCAGCGCCACCTTGGGGCTGAGCACTTCGCTGATGGTGGCTACGCGGTGTCGCGTGTTCTGCATGCTGACCAGCGAGACAGCGGTAATGATGGCCAGCAAGCCCACCATGACGCCAAAGCCGATGGACAGTCTGCGGGAAATGGTGGCGTTGCCGATGAAGGAGAGTTGCATAGTCGTTTCAAAAGGAGATGTAAGCCGGTGTTCGCCCGGCTTGCAAGGCGAGGCGGCGCTGCCCGGCACAAAAAAAAGGGGCTGCGCTGCAGCCCCAAGAATCTAGAACACCGGGTGGCCGGTAATGATCGACGGTAGCCAGGTGGAGAACGATGGCACATAGGTCACCAGGTTGATGGCTATCCATATCGCCAGGTAGTAGGGCCAGGCGGTTTTGGTTGCCTCACCAATCGATATATTGCCTATGGCACACCCCACGAATTGAACCGTACCCACCGGCGGATGCACCAGGCCGAGCGCGCAATTCAGCAGCAGCATCATGCCGAACTGCACCGGGCCCACACCCATCTGGATCGCCAGCGGCAGGAACAGCGGCGTGGTGATCAGGATGTGCGCCGCCATGTCCAGGAAGATGCCCAGAAAGATCTGGATGATGTTGATGTACAGCAGCATCAGCCAGGGCGTGGTGGTGGCGTGCAGCAGGGCCGCCTCGATCGCATCTGGAATTTCCAGGTAGGCCATTTGCCAGCGCAACATGTTGGACACACCGATCAGCAGCAGGATCACACCCGTGGTCTTGGACGCTTTCTTCAGCGACTTGATCAGCTTTTCTTTGCTCATGGTGCGGTAGATCGCCGATGTCAGCAGCAGCGAATAGGCCACGGCAATCGCCGCTGCCTCGGTGGCGGTGGTGACGCCGCCCATCACGCAGCCCAGAATCACCACGATCACCATCAGGCCGGGGATGGCCGCGATGAAGGTGGTCAGCACCGCATACCAGCCGGGGAATTTCTCCAGCATGGACGAGCCGTCAGCCCGCTTGGGGAAGCCGTTCTTGTTGGCCTGCCAGTAGGCTGCGATCAGCATGCAGACCATGATCCAGAACACCGGAATCAGCCCGGCAAACATCAGGTCGCCAATGGACACGCCGCGGATGGGGTGGCCGTCGATCATGCCGCTGGCAGCCTGGGCCGCAAACGCATAGATGATCATGTTGTGCGAGGTGGGCATCAGCGCACCGGTCAGCGATGCGTGGGTGGTCACGTTCACCGCGTAGTCGGCGCTATAGCCTTCACGCTTCATGATGGGGATCATCACGCCGCCCATGGCCGAGGTGTCGGCGATGGGAGAGCCCGAGACACCGCCAAACAGCGTGCTGGCCATCACGTTGGCCAGGCCCAGTCCGCCCTTCATGTGGCCGACCAGACTGCGCGCGAAGTTCAGGATCTTGTCGGCAATGCCGCCGTGCAGCATCAGCTCGCCAGAGAAGATGAAGAACGGAATCGCCAGGAACGAGAACACGTTCATGCCAGAGACCATCATCTGCATGGCGGTGGCCAGGGGCAGGCCCTCTACCGCAAAGGTGGCCAGGCAGCTCAGACCGATCGCAAAAGCGACAGGCACGCCCAGCACGAGGAAGAGCACGAAGCTCAGGGAGAGTACAGCGAGTTCCATATTCAGACGGTGGTTTTCTTCAGGAACAGCGCCAGCAGGTGCTTGACTGAAAACAGGACGATGAGGACACCCGCAATCACCGGGGGCAAATAGCGGAAGGCTTCGGAAATGCCCAGTGTGGGAATGGTGTCGTGCCGGGTGGATGTAGCCATGTGTTCGCAGCCCCACAGCAGTACTAAGGCAAATGTGATGGTCAGCAGTTCGACCAGCACGTGGCATACGAACTGCCCCTTGGCGGGCAGCAACTTGACGGCAGAGTCCAGGCCGATATGGCCGACATCATGCACGCCCGCAGCGGCGCCGAACATGGCGACGGAGATGACCAGCAGCAGGGCGACCTGTTCCACATACGGAGGCGCGTCGTTGAATGCGTAGCGCATCACGACGCCGTAGATGACCACCAGGCCCAGTGCGGCCAGGCAGACACTGGCCAGGCGCAGCACCCAGTTGGACAGGTGCGCGTTGATTGAGTTGAATAATTCCATGGTGCGGCTTTGGCACGGCTTTGCCGCCGCGCCCAGGAGCACGGCGGCAGAAGCGATTTACTTGACGTTGACGATCTCTTGCACCAGAGCCTTCAGCTCAGGCGTGCCGGCGAACTTGTCCCAGATGGGCTTTTCCACGTCCACAAAGCTCTTCTTGTCGATCTCGGTGGCGGGCACGATCTTGGCGCCGCTCTTCAGCACGGCTGCACGGGCTTCTTTTTCCTTGGCATCCCACAGGCCTACATAGTAAGGAACGGAGGCCTTGGCGGCTTTGCGCAGCGCGGCTTGTTCGGCGGGAGTCAAGGTGTCCCAGATCTTCTTGGAGAACACCACGATTTCGGGTGTCATGACGTGCATGGTTTCAGAGAAAATCGGCGCCGATTCGAAGTGCTTGGTCTCTTCGTACGAAGGCAGGTTGTTTTCTGCTGCGTCCACCAGGCCGGTTTTCAGGCCGGTGTAGACCTCGGCAAAAGGCATGGGGGTGGGGGAGGCACCCATGGCGTTCACCATGGCCACCATCAGGTCCGAGGGCTGCACGCGGATCTTGATACCCTTCATGTCGGCCACGCTCTTGATGGGCTTCTTGGCGTAGATGGAGCGCTGGCCGCTTTCATACATGGCCAGGCCGATAAAGCCGGCTTTTTCAAACGAGGCCAGGATTTTGTCGCCCTGGGCGCCGTAGATGGCCTTGCGGAAATGCTCCACGTCACGGAACAGGAAGGGCAGGGATGGCACCATGGATTCGGGCACGATGCCGTTGAAGGTGGTCAGGCTAACGCGCACCATGTCGATGGCGCCGATCTTGACCTGTTCCACGGTGTCTTTCTCAGAGCCCAGCGCGCTGTCGCTGAATACCTTGATGTTGTCCTTGCCGCCGGTGTCCTTGCTCAGCTCTTCGCCCATGAACTTCACCGCCATATTGGTGGGGAATTCCTTGGCGTGCACATCGGCCGAGCGGAAGTTGCGGGCCGAAGCCTGGCCGCTGACGACGCAGAAAGCGGCTGCGGCGATCAGGCTGAGAATTTTGCGATGGTTTGTCTTCATGGATTTTCCTGGTTGAGGCTTTGGGATGGCTTATTGATCAGTCATCCTACAACTCAAACCGTAAAAGTAACAAAGGGTAAACCCGAATTGTGCCCTACCTTAGTCCTTGGGGGCGTCCTGTGGCTGGCTTTTGCGCAACCTTTCACGGCTGTTCGACAAGTGGGTGCGCATGGCCGCGCGGGCGGAGTCGCTGTCCTGATCGCGTATGGCGTGGTAGATGCTCTCGTGCTCGCCATGGACCTTTTGCAGGTAGGCCAGGCGGCCCTCGGGCACGTTTTGCAGTGTATTGATACGGGTGCGCGGGATGATCATGGTGCCCAGGTAGGTCATCAGATCGGCAAAGTGCTGGTTGCCCGTGGCACGGGCCACCTCCATATGGAACTGGAAGTCGGCCGGCACGGCGTCCGAGTCCTGTGGAATGGCGTTCTTGAAGTTCTGCAGCGCGGTTTCCAGCTGGGTCAGATTGGTTTGCGTGCGGCGCTGGGCTGCCAGGCCGGCGGCCTCGGTTTCCAGGCTGATGCGCAGCTCCAGCAGGGCGATCACGTCGGCCACGGTGGCAAAGTCTTCGGGCGCAATCTTGAAGTTGCGGGTGTCGGGCGGCTCGATCACGAAGGTGCCTATACCGTGCCGTGTTTCCACCAGGCCCGAGGCTTGCAGCTTGGACAGGGCCTCGCGCACCACGGTGCGGCTGACGTCAAAGCGGGCCATCAGCTCGACCTCGGTGGGCAGCTTTTCGCCTGGAGGCAGCTGGCCTTGGCGGATGGTGGCGGCCAGCGTGTCTACGATTTCAGTGACCAGGCCCCGTGGACGTCGGGCGCGGGGAATGGAGGCTGCCGGTGTTTCGCTGTTGTTGTAAGTGCCGGTGTGGGTGGCGGAGGCCATAAAAAAATCCTTGACACGGAGAGAGTAGGTTATGAGAATCTATGTTGTCAGACAACGTACGACTGATGTGTGGAGCTGCTGGCCCACTGTATAGCAAAGCCTTTGGCAAAGTCCAGCAATAGACGCCAAAGAACACCAAACTGGTGTTTACACGGAGATCGGGACAAACATGGTCATCAAAGTGCACGAAAAAATCCTGCTCACAGGCGCCGCTGGCGGATTGGGCAAGGTACTGCGCGAAAGCCTGAAACAAAACTGCACCACTCTGCGTCTATCTGACGTGGTGGACTTCGGCCCCGCGGCCGCGGGCGAGGAAATCATGCTCGCCGACCTGGCCGACGCCGCCGCGGTAGACGCTATGGTGCAGGGCGTGGAAGCGATTGTGCACATGGGAGGCAAGTCGCTGGACGGCCCGTTCGGCCCCATCATGCAGGCCAACATCCTGGGCGCCTACAACCTGTACGAGGCGGCCCGCAAATTCGGCGTGAAGCGGGTGGTGTTTGCCAGCTCCAACCACGTCACCGGCTTTTACCGCCAGGACGAAACCATTACCGCCGATGTACCCGCCCGGCCGGACGGCAACTACGGCCTGAGCAAAGCCTTTGGTGAAGACCTGGCGCGCTACTACTTTGACCGCTACGGCATCGAGACCGCTTGCGTGCGCATAGGCTCGTCGTTTGCCGAACCCAAGGACCGCCGCATGCTGGCGACCTGGCTGAGCTTCAACGACCTGCACCGCCTGGTCACCGCCTGCCTTACCACGCCAGCGCTGGGCTTCACCATCATTTTCGGTATGTCCAACAACCCGGTCACCTGGTGGGACAACTCCCGCGCCCGCCATGTCGGCTATGTGCCGCAGGACAGCTCGGAGGTGTTCCGCGAGGCCGTATATGCGCGGACCCCGCCGCCGGATTTCAACGACCCTGCAGCCTTGCACCAGGGCGGCGCCTTTGTGCGCATGGGCCCGTACGAAAAATGAGTACGGCACACGCCATCGCCAGCACCCGCGACCGCGTGGGCGAATGCCCGGTGTGGTCGGTGGCCGAGCAGGCCCTGTACTGGGTGGACATCGAAGGCCGCCAGATCCGCCGCTGGACTGCCGCTACCGAGCAGGTTCAGAGCTGGACCCTGCCAGAGCGCGTGGGCTGCATCGCCCTGGCCGCCGCCGGTGGCGTGGTGGCCGCGATGGAAACCGGCATTTACGTCGTGCAGCTGGATAAGGCAGAGCCCAGCTTGCGCTGCCTGGCCAGCATCAGCCACCCCGCACCCGGCATGCGCTTCAACGACGGGCGCTGCGATACCCAGGGCCGCTTCTGGGTCAGCACCATGGTGATGGACATGGGCCTGGCTTCGCCGCGGGGTGCCATCTACTGCCTGGACGGCAAGGGCCTGAGCACTGCGCGGATGGACGGCTTCATCACTCCGAACGGCATGGCTTTCAGTGCGGATGGCCGCACCGGCTATGTGTCCGATTCGCACCCCAGCGTGCAGAAGATCTGGCGCTTTGCGCTGGACGCCGACGGCATGCCCGGCCCGCGCGAGTTGTTTGTCGACATGCAGCCCCTGCCGGGTCGCCCCGACGGCGCTGCGCTGGACGTGGAAGGCCACTACTGGATCTGCGCCAACGACGCCGGCCTGGTGCACCGTTTCGACCCGCAAGGCCGCTTGGTGGCATCGCTGGAGGTGCCGGTGGCCAAGCCCTCGATGTGCGCCTTTGGCGGGCCAGACCTGGATGTGCTGTATGTGGCCTCCATCCAGCCCGGCAATGTAGACCCCGCGAATCCAGGTTTGAACGGCGCCGTGTTCGCGCTCAAACCCGGTGTGCGCGGCCTGCCAGAGCCGCTTTTTGTATAGCAAAAACTGCTGGATAAAACATGCCTCCGCCGCAGATGAATCCAGCGCCAGGTGCTATCTAAAAAATAGCAATTTTTTTGTAAACCCTTTTTCCACTGAGACATAACCATGACACCCCAAGACCTCAAAACCATCATGGGCTCCGGCCTGCTGTCCTTCCCCATCACCGACTTCGACGAGCAGGGCGAATTCCGCCCCAAGACCTATATCGAGCGTCTGGAATGGTTGGCACCCTACGGCGCCAGCGCGCTGTTCGCAGCGGGTGGCACGGGTGAATACTTCTCGCTGGCCGGTGCCGAGTACAGCCAGGTCATCAAGACTGCGGTGGACACCTGCCGTGGCAAGGTGCCGATCATTGCCGGCGCCGGTGGCCCAACCCGCATGGCTATCGCCCATGCACAAGAAGCCGAGCGCCTGGGCGCCCACGGCATTCTGCTGCTGCCGCACTACCTGACCGAAGCCGGCCAGGAAGGCCTGATCGAGCATGTGGCGCAGGTCTGCAACAGCGTGAAGTTCGGCGTCATCGTCTACAACCGCGACCGTACCAAGCTGACCCCCGCATCGCTGCGCATCCTGGCTGACCGTTGCCCGAACCTGATTGGCTTCAAGGATGGTGTGGGCAACATCGAAACCATGTCCTCCATCTTCATGGCCATGGGCGACCGCTTTGCCTACCTGGGTGGCTTGCCGACCGCTGAGGTTTATGCAGCGGCCTACAAGGCGCTGGGCACGCCGGTGTACTCGTCGGCCGTGTTCAACTTCATCCCCAAGACCGCGATGGAGTTCTACCACGCGGTGGCCGCTGACGACATGGCCACGCAGCACCGCCTGTTGAAGGAGTTCTTCATGCCTTACCTGGGCATTCGCAACCGTGTCGAAGGTTACGGCGTAAGCATCATCAAGGCCGGCGCCAAGATCGTCGGCCACGACGGCGGCCCCGTGCGCGCTCCGTTGAGTGACTTGAAGCCTTCCGAGGTGGAAGAGCTGGCCGCGTTGATCAAGAAGCTGGGCCCACAGTAAACCGCCATGACCCAAAAACACGACAACTACATCAATGGCGCCTGGGTCGCAGGTGCGACCTATGCCGCCAACGTCAACCCGTCCAACCTGGGCGATGTGATTGGCGAATACACCCAGGCCGACGCGGCCCAGCTGGACGCAGCCGTGCAGGCGGCCCAGGCCGCTTTCCCCGCCTGGTCCACCGGCAACATCCAGGCCCGTGCCGATGCGCTGGACAAGATCGGCACCGAAATCCTGGCCCGCCGCGAAGAGCTGGGCACGCTGCTGGCCCGTGAAGAAGGCAAGACCAAGGGAGAAGGCATTGGCGAAGCCACCCGCG
Source organism: Rhodoferax sp. GW821-FHT02C08 (assembly GCF_059421805.1). NCBI lineage: Bacteria > Pseudomonadati > Pseudomonadota > Betaproteobacteria > Burkholderiales > Comamonadaceae > Rhodoferax > Rhodoferax sp. GW821-FHT02C08. Next base: position 91,453 of record NZ_JBWKVR010000006.1, on the reverse strand, counting down.
CCGGCAATATCTTCAAGTTCTTCGCCGGAGAATGCCTGCGTTTGACTGGTGAAACTGTGCCTTCGGTGCGCAGCGGCGTGGGCGTGGAAATCACCCGCGAACCGCTGGGCGTGATCGGCCTGATCACCCCCTGGAACTTCCCCATCGCCATTCCCGCCTGGAAGATCGCCCCGGCCCTGGCCTACGGCAACTGCGTGGTGCTCAAGCCTGCCGACCTGGTGCCGGGTTGCGCCTGGGCGCTGGCCGAGATCATCAGCCGCAGCGGCATTCCTGCCGGCGTGTTCAACCTGGTGATGGGCCGTGGCTCCGTCATTGGCGACCCGCTGGTGAACCACCCCGGTGTGTCGGCCATCAGCTTCACCGGCTCGCAAGGCGTGGGCGCCCGCATCGCCCAGCAGTGCGCGCTGAACCTGAAGAAGGTGCAGCTGGAGATGGGTGGCAAGAACCCGCAGGTCATTCTGGACGACGCCGACCTGGCCCAGGCCGTGGAACTGAGCGTGCAAAGCGCGTTCTTCAGCACTGGCCAGCGCTGCACGGCCTCCAGCCGTCTGATCGTGACCGAAGGCATTTATCCGCAGTTTGTGGCCGCCATGCAGGCCCGTATGGCCAAGCTGAAGATCGGCGATGCCCTGGCTGCCGGTATCGACATTGGCCCGGTGTCTTCGCTGTCGCAGCTGCAGCAAGACCTGGACTATGTGTCCATCGGCCAGGCAGAAGGTGCGCGGCTGCTGGCCGGTGGTGAACGTCTGCAGCGCGATACCGAAGGCTTTTTCATGGCCCCGGCGCTGCTGACCGACACCACGGCGGCGATGCGCATCAACCGCGAAGAAGTGTTCGGCCCGGTGGCCAGCATCATCCGCGTCAAGGGCTATGAAGAGGCATTGGCCGAGGCGAACAACACGCCATTCGGCCTGGCCGCTGGCATCGCCACCACCAGCCTGAAATACGCCACGCACTTCAAGCGCCACAGCCAGGCTGGCATGGTGATGGTGAATCTGCCAACCGCGGGTGTGGACTACCACGTGCCGTTTGGTGGCCGCAAGGGCTCCAGCTTTGGCTCACGCGAGCAGGGCCGTTATGCGCAGGAATTCTTCACCACGGTAAAGACCGCCTACACTTTCGCCTAAGATTTCGCCTGAGAAAAAGGGCGACAACAAGGGCGACACAATGCACAAGGTAGTACTGTTTGGTGAATGCATGCTGGAACTGCAAGGCGAGGCCTTTGGCAGCATGCACCAGGGTTTTGGCGGCGACACGCTGAATACCGCCGTCTACCTTGCGCGTTGTGCGACGGGATTGCAGGTCTGCTACGCCACCGCGCTGGGGGATGACGGCCTGAGCGCCGGCATGCTGCAGCGCTGGCAGGCCGAGCGGCTGGATGTGTCGCTGGTGCAGCGCCTACCGGGCCGAATGCCCGGGCTCTACCTGATCCAGGTGGATGCCCAGGGCGAGCGCAGCTTCAGCTACTGGCGCGATAACAGTGCGGCCAAGGCCTATTTCGACGCCGCCATCACGCCGCTGGAGGCCGAGGCGGACAGCCTGGATGCCTTCTACATCAGCGGCATCAGCCTGGCCATCCTGCCGCCTGCTGGGCGGGAGCGCCTGTTTGCGCTGATGGGCCGCCTGCGCGCACGCGGCGCCACGGTGGTATTCGACAACAACTACCGGCCGCGCCTATGGGCCAGCCGTGAAGAAGCCTTGGCAAACTTTGACCGGGCCTATGCTCTGGCCAGCATCGCCCTGATCACTGCCGACGATGAGCAGGCCTTGCGTAATCTGCCCACGCTGCAGGCGGCGGTAGACACTGCCCAGGCACTGCCTTGTGCCGAGGTGGTGGTCAAGCGAGGTCGCGATGCAACCCTGGTACGCAGCGCATCAGGCGTGCTGGAGGTGCCAACCGAGCGGGTCGATAAGGTGGTGGACACCACGGCTGCAGGGGATTCATTTGCTGCCGGCTACTTGGCCGTGCGCCTGCAGGGCGGTAGTATGGCTGACGCGGCACGCCACGGTAACCGCCTCGCGGGCCGGGTCATACAGCACCGCGGCGCGCTGATTCCGCAGGACGTGATGACCGACCTGGTGCTATAGAAATAGTAGCTGCTTGCGCAGGTATTACCTGCGCTCGCGGCCTATTTCGCTTTTAAAGCGGTGACTTCGATTTCTATCTTCATGCGTGGGTCCAGCAGGCCCGCCGTAATCACCATGGCCGCCGGCTTGGCCCGGCCCAGGTAGCGCCGCAGCACCGGCCAGCAGGGCTCGAAGTTGGCCCCGTTGGGCAGTACGTAGTTCACCCGTACGACATCGTCCAGGCTGGCTCCGGCCTGTTCCAGCGCCGCCTGGATGTTTTTTAGGCTCTGCTCGGCCTGCGCCACCACGTCGTCCGAGATGGTCATGCTGGCGTAGTCAAAGCCGGTGGTACCGGAGACAAACACCCAGTCGCCATGCACCACGGCGCGTGAATAACCGATCTGTTCTTCAAAAGGTGAGCCGGAGCTGATGAGTTTGCGTTGCATGGTGAGAGAGTTGGTTTAGTGGATCAGAATGTTGGACACGGTCAGACCAATCGCCAGGCAGCTGGTCAAGCCTGGAGACTCTATACCGAACAGGTTGACCAGGCCCGGCACGCCGTGTGTCGCCGGTCCTTGGATCAAAAAGTCCCGGGCCGCTTCAAACGGCGCGTGGATCTTCGGGCGTATGCCTGCGTAGCCGGGCTGCAGCGCGCCATCGGCCAGGCCGGGCCAGTACTTGCGCACCTCGGCGTAAAAGGCCGCGCCGCGCGCCGGGTCTACCCGCAGGTCGTTTGGGTCGTCCACCCACTGCACATCGGGGCCGAACCTGGCCTGGCCGCCCAGGTCCAGCGTCAGGTGCACGCCCAGACCTGCAGCCTGCGGGGCGGGGTAGACCAGGTGCCGGAACGGCGCGCGCGCATTCAGCGTGAAGTAGTTGCCCTTGGCGTAATAGCTGGGCGGCACGTGCCGCGCATCCAGTCCTGTGCAGTGCCGGGCCAGCGACTGGGCTTGCAGGCCGGCGGCGTTGACCACGCTGCGGGCCTGTATGCGCGTGCCGTCTTTTGCTTCCAAAATAAGAGCGCCTTGCGTAGATTCCATCTGCGCCAGCGGCGTATTCAATGCCACAAGCCCGCCCGCGTGCTCCAGGTCGGCCTGCAGCGCCAGCATCAGCCCATGGCTGTCCACAATGCCGGTGCTGGGCGAGAGCAGGGCGCCCGCGCATTCCAGCTGCGGCTCCAGCACCAGGGCGGCGGCGCGGTCCAGCTGCACCAGGTCGTCCACGCCATTGGCCAGGCCTTGGGTACGAATGCTGTGCAGCAGTGCCATTTGCGTGGTGTCTGTGGCGACGATGAGTTTGCCGCAGCGCCGGTGGCCAATGCCACGCTCGGCGCAGTAGGTGTACAGCAGTTGTTTGCCCTGCACGCAAAGCTGCGCTTTGAGTGAACCGGTAGCGTAGCAAATGCCGGCGTGGATGACTTCGCTGTTGCGTGAACTGGTGCCGGTGCCAATGGCGGATTCTGCCTCCAGTACCAAGACCTCACGCCCCTGTAAGGCCAGGGCCCGCGCTACCGCCAGGCCGACCACGCCGGCTCCGATGACGACCACATCGACTTGTTCTAGCATCCTGAAACTCTATCAGGCATACGCTTTGATGGCTGTTCAGCTGAATGCAAACAGCGAAAGAGATCTCGTCACCATAGCCGAACTTTGGCGTATGGCTTGGTCAAATAGGCGTTTGAAGCTCAATCAGAACTGGATTTTATTTCCGAGAAGACTCGGTTTGCATTTGCTGCTGGGCGCAGTTTGTCATTGCATTCCTGTGTCCAGTGATGCCGACAACGACTTTCGTGCCGTTAGTAGCGTGTTGTACTCAGCGCCGTGCGTTGTGTGGCGTTGCGCGTATTTTTCTTCACGGCCAGTTGACGAACCTGATAATCCTACAGATGGATTTTCTGTGCAAAAAATTATGGAAAGGCATGTACTCAAGAAAATAGAACCCGCCAGGGCGGGCTCTATTTCTTCAGTGGGATCAGTTTTGTTTGCGTTTGCTGGCGGCGATAAGGCCAACGAGGCCTAGTCCGAATAGAGCCAGCGAATTTGGCTCAGGGACGGTATTTGCAACAACGCCATTAATTTGGGTTTGGACACCCTGGGCATCGGTAAAAGTCGCGTATGGAGCGGCTTTAATTCCTCCCTCTGTGGCTGCGAAGAGCAGTGAAAACTGACCATCCTCCGCGTAGAAGAAACTGCTTATTGGGCCACTCACGCTAACAAGAAAGCCATTGTCACTCCAGGAGCCGAAGAGGTAACTCGCTCCCATTCCGCCTAGCTTGTCAAACAGAGTGATAGTTCCATCATCCGCCGAAAATTGCGAATTGCAAAAGCTAATCTCTTCAACCACCGAACATATTTCGATGCCTGTTTGAATGCTCAAGGACACCGCGTTGGATGGTTCCGAAAAGTTGAACACTACCGGTGTGCCGGTATTGACGGGGATTGACCATGCTGGGGTTGCCAAAGCTGTGGCCGCCGTTGCAACAACTGAGATGAGTGCGCGCTTCAAATTGACCATTTAACAGTTTCAAAAATTAAACGGCATGTAAAGCAAACTACAGGCCAGTGTATGAATTCAAGGACTTACATCAAAAGCAAATCCTTCTTGTAAAGAATTTCGACAAATTGGAAAGGGGTTTTGGTGTCCGCTATCTGACTAAAAAATGTTCGACGATGACATTGCAGATGCGAACAGGTGTTTAGAGAGCAGCATGAAAGGTGTGCGGGCAAAGAGGGAGAAGCGGTATCCGGCCTTGTCGGATCTACCGATTCTTCTTGTTCGACTCTGCGTGGGGAGGCCACGCACAGTATGCAAGCTTCTTGGTGTTATTGAAGCGTGTCGCGCCGGGCCAGACCCGGGAACAGGCGCAGCCACAGGGCCGCGACCACCAACGTGCCTATGCCGCCCAGTACCACCGAGCCCACCGGGCCCAGCAGCGCGGCCGTGGCGCCGGACTCGAATTCGCCCAATTGGTTGGACGCACCGATGAACACCGAATTCACGGCGCTAACCCGGCCCCGCATTTCGTTGGGCGTTTCCAGCTGCACCAGGGTTTGGCGCACCACCACGCTGACCATGTCGGCACTGCCGGAAATGCCCAGCACCACCAGCGACAGCAGCAGGCTGGTAGACGCACCGAACACCACCATGCACAGCCCGTACACGCCCACGGCCAGCAGCAGGGTGTGGCCCACACGGCGCTGCAGCGGCCAGCGGGTGAGGGCGATGGACATGGTCAAGGCACCCACGGCCGGAGCGGCGCGCAGCAGGCCCAGGCCCCAGGGCCCGGTGTGCAGAATATCCTTGGCAAACATGGGCAGCAGCGCGGTGGCACCGCCCAGCAGCACGGCAAACAGGTCCAGTGACACGGCGCCCAGAATCGGCTTGTGTTCCCAGATGAAGTGCACACCGGCCAGCACACTTTTCAGCGTCATGGGCTCGCGCGGCGGCGGTACATGGTCGTAGCGCAGGCCGTTGAGCAGCAGCACGCTGATACCGAACAGCAGCACACCCGCTGCATAGACCGCACTGGCCCCGGCCAGAAAGATGGCCCCACCCAGTGCTGGGCCGCCTATGGTGGCCGCCTGGTTACCAGCTGAGCTGAGTGCCATGGCACGCGGCAGCAGGGCTGGCGGCACCAACAAGGGTGTCAAGGCCTGCTGTGCCGGCATCTGGAAGGCCCGCGCCGCACCCAGCAGTAGTGACACGAACAACAGCCAGCTGCGGCTGACCCATTCTTCATGCGTGACCAACAGCAGTGACAAGGCCACCAGGGCCTGCACAGCTACGCAGCAGGCCACGATGCGACCCCGGTGCACCCGGTCGGCCACATGGCCGGCCAGCAGTGACAGCAACAGGGCGGGCAGAAACTGCAGCAGCCCCACCAGGCCCAGGTCCCAGGCGCTGCCGGTCAGGTCGTACATCTGCCAGCCCACGGCCAACATCAGGATCTGGCTGCCCAAGGTGCCGAAGATGCGGGCAATCCAGAGTCGGACGAAGGCGCGGTGTTGGAACAAGTCGGGCAATGGGGGCCTTCGTGCGGGCAAGAATAGGTGCTATTGAATTGAGAGCTGCCAGCGCAGCTATTACCTGCGCTGGCAGTCGATTTTCTTTAAACCCTAGTGCAGGGTCTCGCCGTCGGGTGCGCCGGGCGTGATATTGAAAAAGCTGGCGCCTGTGCTGCCACGGCCGATTTCTTCCTCGGTCGCTTCGCGCACGTCTTCCACCCGCAGTTTCAGGCGCAGGGCAATGCCGGACAGCGGATGGTTGCCGTCCAGCACCACATGCTCGGGGTAGATTTCGGACACGGTGTACAGCACGTCCTGCGGGATGTCGGGGCTGGTGCCTTTGGGCAGTGCCGTGCCTTCGAAGACCATGCCTTCTTCCAGTTCGCTGGGGAACAGATTGCGCGCTTCCAGGAAGAGCAACTGGTCGTTGAAGTCACCAAAAGCGTCTTCAGGCTCCAGCTGTAGCTCGACCACGGAGCCCGGCGCCAGGCCGATCAGCGCTTCCTCGATCTTCTTCAGCAGGTCGGAGCCACCGACCAAAAATTCGACGGGTTCGTCCAGGACGTCCAGCTCTTCGCCCAGGGTGTCTTTCAGCGTCCAGGTCAGGGCTGCGACGCATTGTTGTGTGATTTCCATAGGAGAATTGTCGCAGTTTAGGCACCCGTCCTGACCACGCACACAAGGAAAACCATGGACGTTACCCAGATTCTGCCCCTGCTCGGTGGCATCAGCCCGCAGCAGTTTATGCAGCGCTACTGGCAGAAAAAACCTTTGTTGATCCGCCAGGCCATCCCCGGCTTTCAGGCTTTGCTGGACCGCAGTGCGCTGTTTGCGCTGGCCGAGCAGGAAGAGGTTGAGTCGCGCCTGGTAACCCGGGACAAGGGCCAATGGAAGATGAAAACCGGTCCGTTCCAGCGCCGCGCCTTGCCAGCCCTGAAGACCCCGGGCTGGAGCCTGCTGGTGCAGGGCGTGGACACCCATGCCGCCACCGTGCACGCGCTGCTCCAGCAGTTCCGCTTTGTGCCCGATGTGCGCCTGGATGACCTGATGATCAGCTACGCCACCGACGGCGGCGGTGTCGGCCCGCACTTTGACAGCTACGACGTGTTTCTGCTGCAGGCCCACGGCCAGCGCCGCTGGCGCATTGGCCGGCAAAAGGATTTGACGCTGGTGGAGGGCGCACCGCTGAAGATATTGGCCGAATTCACGCACGAGCAGGAGTTTGTGCTGGAGCCGGGCGACATGCTCTACCTGCCGCCGCGTTATGCGCATGACGGCGTTGCCGTGGGCGAGTGCATGACCTATTCCATCGGTTTCCGGGCTCCCAGCCGCGGTGAGCTGGCGCGCGAGCTGCTGCAGCGCATGGCCGAGGAGGCCGATGACGTGGTGGGCGAGGCCTTGTATGGCGATGCCGGTCTGCCCGCGACCGAAAATCCGGGTGCCATTCCGGCATCTTTACAAGACTTTGCACAGTCTGCATTAACGGCTTTGCTGGACGACCCGCAGGCCTTGCAATGCGCTTTGGGCGAGGTTTTGACCGAGCCCAAAGCCAAGGTCTGGTTCGATCCGCAAGAGCTTTCCGGGCCGCTGGAAAACGTTGTGTTGGACCCGCGCACCCGCATGGTCTACGACGCCCACCATATCTTCATCAACGGTGAGAGCTACCGCGCCTCGGGCAAGGATGCGACCCTGATGCGCCGCCTGTCCGACCAGCGTCGGCTAGATGCCAAAACCCTGGCCAAAGCCAGCACCGACGCTTACTCGCTGCTGGTGTCGTGGTGCGAATCGGGCTGGGTGCACACGGGCTGAGGTCGTATGGACACGCTGCCTGAACCTGTTTTACCGCAGCGCCCCCAGGGGCGTTTTCTGGGGCGCGTGGCCTTCCAGCAACTGGTGCGTGACGCCTTTGCCTGTGCTGCGCACGAGGGCTGGCGCGAGATTTTCATCTCCGACAGCAACTTTGAGGACTGGCCTCTGGGCGAGCGCGCTGTCTGCACGGCATTGCAGTCCTGGGCCCGCTCGGGGCGGCGTTTCACTATGCTGGCCCAGAATTTTGACGAAGTGGTGCGCCGCCATGCGCGCTTTGTGGAGTGGCGCGTGACCTGGTCGCACTTGGTGGAGTGCAGGGCCTGGCGCAGTGCCGATCCGTTGGAGTTGCCCAGCGCGCTGTACAGCCCGGAATGGATGATGCGCCGCCTGGACCCGCTGCATTGCAGTGGTTTGAGCACGGAGGATGCCGCGAGCCGCATCCAGTTGCATCAGACCCTGGATGCGAGTTGGCATAAAGGCAGCCCGGCGTTTGCGTCGTCGGTGCTGGGTTTGTGATCTGGACTGTTGGTTTTTCCGCTAAGGGTATTTAGGCATTGCGAAAGAAAAAGCTTATAATTTAAGGCTGAGTTGAAAGAGCTCGAGTGCTTTCACTCGGTCGCACCGACATACTGTATGTGCTGACGATTTCCGGAAATTGTTTTCCCATCTAAGGAATTTTCTAATGAACAAGTCTTATGTACTCGCAGCTCTGATGGCTGCTGCTGCTCTGGCCGCTTGCGGTAAAAAAGAAGAGCCAGCTCCTGCTCCCGCACCTGCTGTTGAAGCACCTGCTCCTGCTCCAGCACCTGCTGCTGACGCATCTGCTCCAGCACCTGCTGCTGACGCATCTGCACCTGCTGCTGACGCTGCTGCTGCAGCCGCTGCTGCTGCTGCCAGCGCTGCTTCGAAGTAATTCATTACTCGAAACATTAAAAGCCACCGCAAGGTGGCTTTTTTTTGCCTGTTTGATGCCCGGTGGGCTTAGGTCTTGGCAGCCAGGTGGTCCAGGTCGGGTTTGTCTGCCGGGTCCACATGGGTCATCAGGTTCAGCACCCGGTGGCGTAGCATCACGCGGCGCCGGGCCTCTACCGCAATGTCATGCCCCTGTTCGACCGTGATGTCGGCATGTACCACGATATGGGCGTCGGCCACGATCATGTCGCCCATACGCCGAGTCTTGATGTCATGCACGCCCACCACGCCCGGGGTTTGCTCAATGGTTTCGCGGATGGCGACCACCTCCTGCTCATCTGCGGCCCGGTCCATCAGGTCGTGCAGTGCGGCCCAGCCAAAGGTCCAGCCCATACGGCCCACCATGAAGCCCACAATCAGGGCTGCAATTGGGTCCAGCAAAGGGTAGCCCAATAGATTGCCCACAATGCCCAGGCCCACTACCAGGGAGGACGCCGCGTCCGACCGCGCATGCCAGGCATTGGCTACCAGCATGCTGGATTTGACCGACTTAGCAATCCGCAGCATGTAGCGAAACAGAAGTTCTTTGGCCACCAGTGCGCCCAAAGCGACCCACAGGGCCACCATGTGTACGCTGGCGATGCTGCTGGGTTGCTCCAGCTTCACTGCAGCATTCCACACCATGCCTACACCCACGGCCAGCAGCAACAGGCCCAACGCCAAGGAGGCGCCGGTTTCAAAACGCTGGTGGCCATATGGGTGCTCCTTGTCCGGGCCTTTGTGGCTATGTCGGTTGGCCAGCAGCACAGCAAAGTCCGCGACCAGATCGGACAGCGAATGCACACCATCGGCAATCAAACCCTGAGACTTCGAGAACACGCCGATGACAATTTGTGTGCCGCTCAAAACCAGGTTGACGACGACGCTGACCCAGGTGCTTCTGGAAGCCGCCGCAGCCTTGATTGCCAGGTCGGCCGGTGTTTCTTCGGTGTTGTCGGTCAGCAGGGATGTATCCATCAAGGCTCCATTTTTATGGCTTTACTAGAAGCCGAGTCCAGCGCCGGCGCCCATCAATGTGGCGATGCCGATGAGGGCGAAAAGGACTGCAGCAATGCGGTGTACCAGCTTGCTTGGAATGCGCTGCGCCAATTTGTCGCCCAGCAAGACTGCGGGCACGTCTGCGAGCATCATGCCCAGTGTTGTTCCTGCGACCACGCTGAAAAAGCTATGGTACTTGGCCGCCAAGGCAATTGTGGCGAACTGGGTTTTGTCACCCATTTCTGCCAGAAAAAAAGTTACCAGGGTGGTGCCAAAAATACCGAAACGCAGCAGCTTGGCGTCGTCATCATCGAGTTTGTCGGGTATCAGCGTCCAGGCTGCCATGCCGATAAAGCTTACGCCCAGTATCCAGCGCAGGATTTCCGGGCTGACGATGGAGGTAAGCCATGAGCCCACTGCTCCCGCAAATGCGTGGTTGGCGATGGTGGCGGCCAAAATGCCGCCAATGATGGGCCAGGGCTTGCGAAACTTTGCGGCCAGTAGAAAGGCCAGGAGCTGGGTTTTGTCGCCGATTTCGGACAGTGCGACGATGCCTGTGGATACGAGAAATGCTTCCATGGGTGGGTTTTCCTTGGCCAGATGCGAGACGAATGACCACTCCACCCCCTGGCCGAACCGGGACGGTATGGTCAAAGGTCTTGCCAAGATTGAACCGCTTACGCCATGGTTGATGGGCAACCAAGTATGTTGACGTAAGCCCCATGCGCTGATGAGAGGCTACTCCCCAATGAAGCTGTGATGATAGCCGATGAATGTGGCAGTTCTGCCTACACCGCTACCCAATCCGCGCCCTGTGTTGCATCGGCCACACCGATCTGCAGGGTGTCGCAGCCGCAGGCTTGCGTCAGCGCGGCCAGGGCTAGGCTGGGATGGTTGTTCTTCTCGCTCAGGTGGGCGGCCACCACCTGGCGCAGGCCGCCCGAGATGAGGCATTGTGCAATCGCCGCTGCTGCATGGTTGGCCAGGTGGCCATACAGACCTCCCACGCGCCGTTTGAGGAAGGTGGGGTAGCGCGATGCTTCCAGCAGATCCGGGTCGTGGTTGCATTCCAGCAGCATGGCCTGGCAGCCCATCAGTTGCTCCAGCACATGGGGTGTGGCGTGGCCCAGGTCGGTCAAGATGCCCAGCTGTTTGTCGCCATGCACGCAGCGCAGCTGCAGCGGTTCGCGCGCATCGTGCGGGACCGTGAAGGGGTGTAGTTGCAAGCTGCCCAGATCGATCGGACTCAGGTCGCGTGCGATATGCAGCAGGCCATCAAAGTCGGGCGTGCCTATGGCGGCCAGAGTGCCTTGGCTCATCCAGATGGGAATGCGGTGCTGCACGGCCCATTGCCGTGCACAGCCGACGTGATCACCGTGCTCGTGGGTGATGAAGATGGCATCGATGTGCCCGGGCTGTACACCAGCCAGGGCCAGCCGCTGGTCGAGCTGGCGGGTGCCAAAACCGCAATCGACCAGCACGCGCGTGGTGTGCGTGCCGGTCTTGGCTTCTACCAGGGTTCCATTGCCTGTGCTGCCACTGCCCAGGCTTTTGAAGCGCAGCAAGCGGAGCTAGCCGGTTGGGCTTATTTCAGATCGTCCGCAATGATCTTGATGATGCGCTGGGCATTGGCCGAGGTTTCCGGTGCGCCTTCGGCGTTGAGTACCGCCACGGTAGTGGACTCGCCCGCGCTGCGCACCGAGATGCGGTATTTCAGCGGCTGTGCCGTGGTGTCCTTGCTGAACAGCTTGCTGAAGAAGCCGGGCTCCTTCTTGCTTGCGTTCGGCTCGACATAGCGAACGAAATACACGCCCTGGCTGCGGTCGCGGTCTTCTACGGTGAAGCCGGTGCGGTCCAGTGTCAGGCCGACACGGCGCCAGGCGCGGTCAAAACCATCGTCCAGTTGCACTACGGGCTGGCTGCCCTGTGTGGACACGCGGGCGCCGGCTTTGCTGGCTTCGGCCTGCATCACGGCCTTGACCTGCTCAGACGGAGCGCCCAGGCGCAGCATCAGGCGGCGCAGAAACTCGACTTCCAGCTCGGGATCGGTGGGGCGGGGTTCCCAGATGGTCTGGTCTTTGGACTGGCTGGTATAGACCTCCACCATGCCGCGGTGGCTGATGTAGATCTCGGTACCGCCGGTGGCTGTGCGTTCCAGGCGGGTGCGGAACTTGTCGCGTTCGCCGGTGGAGTACAGCGAGTCAAATACCTTGCCAATGGTGCTGCGGATGATGTCCTGCGGCAGCTTGGCGCGGTTTTCGGCCCAGTCGGTTTCCATGATGCCCAGGCTGGCCTGGTCTTCGGTCAATACAAAGCCGTTTTGCTGCCAGAAGTCACGCACGGGGCCCCACAGCTGGTCGGCCGGGCGGTTGATCACCAGCCAACGCTGTGTGCCCGAGCGCTCGATGCGAATGTCGCCCAGCGAAGAGGCGGCAGTAGGTGCGGCAGAAGCGACCTGGCCGACCTTGTAGTTGCTGGCGGTCACGGCGCTGCCCGGTACCACATATTTGGAGTCGCGGGTAAGTTGCGACAGGTCGGGTGGGACTTCGAGCGAAGGGCCTGCCTTGGAGGCGCTCTTGTAGTCGATCTTGTCGCTTTCCAGTACGCTGCAGGCGCCCAGGGCCAGTGTCAGTCCCAGCAATCCAACTTTTGCAATATGGTTCACGTGTCGTTCCTAAAAGGGTGAGGGCTTATGCCGCAATGGGTGGCCGGGCGGGATGCCCAGGGCTTTGTTGCGGCAGGTGTCGCGGAATGGTTTAGATCAGGCCGCCGTTGCGCAGTGCGTCTTGCACTGTGGCGTGCAGATGGGGCGATAGCGGAGTCATGGGCAGGCGCATAGTGGCGCCGCACAAGCCCATATGGGCCATGGCCCATTTCACGGGGATTGGGTTGGCTTCCACAAACAGGTTTTTATGCACAGGCATGAGTTTGCGCTGGATTTCCATGGCGCCGCGTGCATCGCCCGCCATGGCAGCTACGCACAGCTGGTGCATCAGGCGTGGTGCCACATTGGCTGTAACGCTGACGTTGCCCTGGCCGCCACACAGCATCAGGGCCACAGCGGTAGGGTCGTCTCCCGAGTAGACGGCAAAGCCGGCTGGCACGTCGCGGATCAGCCATTGGGCGCGTTCGATGTTACCGGTGGCCTCCTTGATGCCGACGATGCCGGGCACCTGTGCTAGACGCAGCACGGTATCGTGCAGCATGTCGGCAACACTGCGGCCGGGCACGTTGTACAGCACCATGGGCAGGTCCACTGCTTCGGCGATGGCCTTGAAGTGCTGGTACTGGCCTTCTTGCGTAGGCTTGTTGTAGTAGGGCACGACCTGCAACTGGCAGTCAGCGCCCACGCCCTTGGCGAAGCGGGCCAGTTCAATGGCTTCGGCGGTGGAGTTGGCACCGCAGCCGGCCATGATGGGGACGCGGCCCTTGGACTGCTCCACCGAGACGCGGATGATCTCGCAGTGCTCTTCGACGTTGACTGTAGGCGATTCGCCCGTGGTACCAACCACGCCTATGCAGTCGGTGCCTTCGGCGATGTGCCAGTCGATCAGCTTGCGCAGGGTGGGGTAGTCCACGCTGCCGTCTTCATGCATCGGGGTCACGAGTGCCACGATGCTGCCAGTAATGGGTGTCATGTCCGCAGTCTCAAACGGGAAAATGGCCATTCTAACTAGAGCGTGTAACGGGTTTGTGCTGGGTGGCCGGCGTGGAAAATGCAGTTTTGCTATTAAATATATAGCTACTTGCGCAAGTATTTCCTGCGCTGGAGGTCAATTTCATTCAAAAGCAGGCCCACAGCTGATTGGCCATGTCTACCAGGAACTCAGGCCGGGTGTACAGCATGAACACGCCGGCCAGCACGGCCAGCGCAGCGCACCAGGCCAGTGGTTTGGTGCTGCGGCGCATCCGTCAGGCCCCTTGTACTGCGCCTGCGGCACGGCGTATGGGCGCCTCCTTTACAGGCAGATTCACCAGCCCGGCGAACACGCCCAGCGCAATCGCGATGTACCAGACCAGGTCATAGTTGCCATTGCGGTCGTAGATATAGCCGCCCAGCCAGACGCCCATGAAGGAGCCGATCTGGTGGCTTAGAAACACAAAACCGCTAAGCATGGACATGTGCTGGATGCCGAAAATCTGCGCCAGCGCTGCATTCGTGGGTGGCACGGTGGACAGCCACAGAACGCCCATGGTGGCTGCAAACAGGTACACGCTCATGGGCGTCAGCGGCGCCAGCAGGAACAGGCTAATGACCACTGCACGTGCAAAGTAGATAAAGGCCAGGATGTTCTTTTTCTGCATGCGTTGGCCCAGCGTTCCCGCCAAGTAGGTGCCAAACACATTGAACAGGCCGATCAAGGCCAGTGCATAACTAGCCACCTGGGGTGACAAACCTTTGTCGCGCAGATAGCTGGGCATGTGCACACCAATGAACACCACCTGGAAGCCGCAGACAAAATAGCCGGCCATCAGCAGCTGGAAGCTGGGGTACTTGAAGGCTTCTTTCAGGGCCTGGGCAATGGTCTGCTCCCGGTGCGCCGGCTGGCCTGTACCAAAGCCGGGTTCCCGCAGGCCCCAGGCCAGCGGCATGATCAGCAGCGCCGCGCAGCCCAGTATCACCAAGGCCTGCTGCCAACCGAACTGGCTGATCAGCAGCCCTTCGGTGGGCACCATCAGGAACTGACCGAACGAGCCGGCGGCGGCGGCGATGCCCATGGCCCAGGAGCGCTTGTCGGCCGGAACATTGCGGCCAATGACGCCGTAGACCACGGCATAGGTTGTGCCCGCCTGCGCCATGCCGATCAGCACGCCGGTGCTGAGCATGAACTGCAGCGGCGTTGCTGCATAGGCCATGCCGAGCAGACCCAGCGCGTACAGCAGCGCGCCGACCAACATCACCCGGAAGGCACCAAACTTGTCCGCCAGCATGCCGGCGAAGACGCCGCTGATGCCCCAGGCCAGATTCTGGATGGCGATGGCGAAGGCAAACGTTTCGCGGGTCCAGCCCTGGGCCTGGGTAATGGGCTGCAGCCACAGGCCAAAACCGTGGCGTATGCCCATGGACAGGGTGACGATGGTGCCGCCATACAGCAGCAATTGGGTGATGGATAAAGAAGGGGGCGTGCGGTTCATTCCAGTACTGTAGCCAATTTGCCGGAGTGTGAAGCCTGGGCTGTTGTTACATCCAGTATTTGTGGCGATGAACCACTACAATCCGCCGCATGGCAACCCAAACTTCTGCAACCCCCGCATATTCTGAAAGCTCGATCCGCGTACTCAAGGGCCTGGAGCCCGTCAAGCAGCGGCCGGGCATGTATACCCGTACCGACAACCCCTTGCACGTAATCCAGGAAGTACTGGACAACGCGGCCGATGAGGCGTTGGCAGGCCACGGCAAGCGTATCCGCGTCACTCTTTTTATTGATGGCTCTGTGGGCATCGAAGATGATGGACGTGGTATTCCGTTCGGCATGCACCCGGAAGAAAAAGCGCCGGTCATCGAGCTGGTGTTCACCCGCCTGCATGCGGGCGGCAAGTTCGACAAGGGCAAAGGAGGCGCTTACAGCTTCTCCGGTGGCCTGCACGGCGTCGGCGTGAGCGTGACCAACGCCCTGGCGCTGCGGCTGGAGGCTACCTCCCACCGCGACGGCTCGGTAGCCAAGCTTGTCTTCGCAGATGGCGACGTGGTCGAGCCGCTACAGGTGCGCAAGGCCGAGTCCGGTGACCGCAAGTCCGGCACCAGCGTACGCGTCTGGCCGGATGCCAAATACTTCGAGTCCGTGGCTCTGCCCATGGCCGAATTGATCCACTTGTTGCGCAGCAAGGCGGTGTTGATGCCCGGCGTCACCGTAACCCTGACGGTCGAGAAAACCAAGGACGTGCAAACCTGGTCTTACAAGGGCGGCCTGCGCGACTACCTGACCCAGACGCTGAACGGCGAGCTGGTCATCCCCATGTTCGAGGGCGAGGGCTTTGCCGACGGCGGCCATGAAATCTTTGCCGAAGGCGAGGGCGCCCAGTGGTGCGTGGCCTTTACCGAAGATGGCGCGCCGGTGCGCGAAAGCTACGTCAACCTGATCCCCACCACCGTGGGTGGCACGCATGAGCTGGGCTTGCGTGATGGCCTGTTCAATGCGGTGAAGAGCTTCATCGAGCTGCATTCCCTGCTACCCAAGGGTGTGAAGCTGCTGCCCGAAGACGTGTTCGCCCGCGCCAGCTTTGTGCTCAGCGCCAAGGTGCTGGACCCGCAGTTTCAGGGCCAGATCAAGGAGCGCCTGAATTCGCGTGACGCCGTGCGCCTGGTGTCCAGCTTTGTGCGCCCGGCGCTGGAGCTGTGGCTGAACCAGCATGTGGAATACGGCAAAAAACTGGCCGAGCTGGCCATCAAGGCCGCCCAGTACCGGCAAAAAGCCAGCCAGAAGGTTGAGAAGCGCAAGGGCTCCGGCGTGGCCGTGCTGCCCGGCAAGCTGACCGACTGTGAAAGCCGCGACCTGGCGCAGAACGAGGTCTTCCTGGTCGAGGGCGACTCCGCTGGCGGCAGCGCCAAGATGGGCCGCAACAAGGAAAGCCAGGCGATTCTGCCGCTGCGTGGCAAGGTGCTGAACACCTGGGAGGTGGAGCGCGACCGGTTGTTTGCCAACACTGAAATCCACGACATCTCGGTTGCTATCGGCGTCGATCCGCATGGCCCGAACGATACCCCCGACTTGAGTGGCCTGCGCTACGGCAAGATCTGCATCCTGAGCGATGCGGACGTGGACGGCTCCCACATCCAGGTGCTGCTGTTGACCCTGTTCTTCCGCCATTTCCCCAAGCTGATCGAGTCCGGCAACGTGTACGTGGCCCGTCCGCCGCTGTTCCGTGTGGATGCGCCGGCGCGCGGCAAAAAGCCGGCGTCCAAGGCCTATGCGCTGGACGAGGGCGAGCTGACTGCGATTCTGGACAAGCTGCGCAAGGAAGGCGTACGTGAAGGTGCCTGGAGCATCAGCCGCTTCAAAGGCCTGGGCGAGATGAATGCCGAGCAGCTGTGGGACACCACGCTGAACCCGGATACCCGGCGCCTGTTGCCGGTGCAGCTGGGGAGTGTTAACTTCGAGCAGACTGAAAACCTGATCACCAAGCTCATGGGTAAAGGCGAGGCCGGTTCACGGCGTGAACTCATGGAACTGCACGGTGATGCGGTTGAAATCGACGTTTGATGAAACCATGAATACTTTTGGCATCTACCGCAGATTCTGCTTAGGTCTAATGCTACTCTTTTTGCAGCAGATGGCGCATGCGGATGTGT
Source organism: Rhodoferax sp. GW821-FHT02C08 (assembly GCF_059421805.1). Taxonomy (NCBI): domain Bacteria; kingdom Pseudomonadati; phylum Pseudomonadota; class Betaproteobacteria; order Burkholderiales; family Comamonadaceae; genus Rhodoferax; species Rhodoferax sp. GW821-FHT02C08. The sequence goes on along the minus strand of NZ_JBWKVR010000006.1, from coordinate 74,332 downwards.
GGGGCTATATCGACCCCCAGGGTGTGGCGCATTTCTCGACCCAGCGGGAGGATGAGCGTTACGAGCTGTTCTTCCAGGGCGACGAAAGTTTTGACACCACCCAGGGTTTGCAGCCGCTCACCAGCGCGGCCCAGCCGGCACCCGGCGTTCCATCCAAGTTGTTGGCGTTTTTTGATATTTCTCCCAGCTACAAGCTGGTGAAACACCATTTGCAAGAGGCCGCCAACAAGCTCAGCATCGACTACGAGTTGCTGCAGGCGTTGATCGTCACCGAATCCGGTTTCAGCAGCACGGCCGTGTCGCCCAAGGGCGCCGTGGGCCTGATGCAGATCATGCCGGCCACGGCCGAGCGCTATGGCCTGGTGGGTGACCCCAAAAACAGCATTGAGCAAAAGCTGACCGACCCGAAGACGAATATCCGTATCGGTGCCCGCTACTTGAGCGATCTGATCCGTATGTTTCCCGGCCAGCTGGATTTGGCCGTGGCCTCGTACAACGCCGGTGAGGGCGCGGTACAGAAGGCTGGCAACCGGATTCCCAATTTCAAGGAAACCCAGGCCTACGTCAAAAACGTGCTGCAGCTCTACACCAGCCTGAAGCCTGCGGCCGCGACGGCCCAGCGCCGCCAACCGACGCGCGTGCGCATGGAGCTGGCCGGCGGGGCGTCTGGCCGCGGCAATATGCCGCCCAGTGCAGACGCCCCATTGCTGCGCGTGGCTCCCTGAATTCCCGCTAGGCCTGCTTGTGCCGCCCGGTGGCGGGCGGCCCTGTCTTTTTATTTCTTTTCTGCTTTGAAGTTTGTGCTTTGACCATGACCGACCAACCTGAATTGGACCTGCCGCAAGACCCGCCCCAACAGCCACCCCAGCAACCGCCAGAAGAGCCCGCGCTGATCGCGATGGACGATGGCGGCCAAAGCCTGGCTGGCTACGCCCAGCGTGCCTACCTGGAATACGCGCTCAGCGTGGTCAAGGGCCGGGCCATTCCCGATGTGACCGACGGTCAGAAGCCGGTGCAGCGTCGTATTTTGTACGCGATGTCGCGCATGGGCCTGGGCTTTGGCGGGCCGAACGGTGCCAAGCCCGTCAAGAGCGCGCGAGTCGTGGGCGATGTGCTGGGTAAGTACCACCCGCACGGAGACCAGGCTGCCTATGACGCCATGGTGCGCATGGCGCAAGACTTCAGCCAGCGCTATCCGCTGATCGACGGCCAGGGTAACTTCGGTTCGCGCGATGGCGATGGTGCAGCGGCCATGCGCTACACCGAGGCCCGTTTGTCCCGCATCACGACGCTGTTGCTGGACGAACTTGATGAAGGCACGGTTGACTTCGTGCCCAATTACGACGGCTCCTTTGAAGAGCCCAAGCAATTGCCAGCCCGTCTGCCGTTCAACCTGCTGAATGGTGCCAGCGGCATTGCCGTGGGCCTGGCGACCGAAATTCCCAGCCACAACCTGCGCGAAGTAGCCGATGCCTGCGTGGCCCTGATCAAGACGCCGCAGCTCAGCGAAGAGGAGTTGTTTGCCCTCGTGCCTGGCCCCGACTATCCCGGTGGTGGCCAGATCATCAGCAGCGCCGCCGACATCGCCGACGCCTACCGTACCGGCCGTGGCTCGCTCAAGGTGCGCGCCCGGTGGAAGATCGAAGAGCTGGCGCGCGGCCAGTGGCAGCTGGTGGTGCATGAGCTGCCACCCGGCGTCAGCACCCAGCGCGTGCTGGAAGAAATTGAAGAACTCACCAACCCGCGTATCAAGGCTGGCAAAAAGGCCCTGAGCCTGGAGCAGACCCAGCTGAAGGCCTCGGTGCTGTCGGTGCTGGACGTGGTGCGTGACGAGTCGAACAAGGAAGCTGCCGTACGCCTGGTGTTTGAGCCCAAGACCAGCCGTATCGAGCAGCAGGAGCTGATCACTGCGCTGCTGGCGCATACCAGCCTGGAAACCTCTGCGCCGGTTAACCTGACCATGATTGGCCTGGATGGACGGCCCATGCAGAAGTCGTTGCGCCAGATGCTGCAGGAGTGGATCACATTCCGCCAGACCACGCTGCAGCGCCGTTCGCGCTTCCGTTTGGACAAGGTGCTGGCCCGCATCCACATCCTCGAAGGCCGGCACATGGTGCTGCTGAACATCGACGAAGTGATTGCCATCATCCGCACGGCAGACGAGCCCAAGGCAGCCTTGATCGCGCGTTTCAATCTCAGCGACATCCAAGCCGAAGACATTCTGGAAATCCGCCTGCGCCAACTGGCCCGGCTGGAAGCCATCAAGATCGAGCAGGAGCTGAAGAACCTGCGCGAAGAGCAGGCCAAGCTGGAGGAGTTGCTGGCCAACCCCACCGTGCTGCGCCGCCTGATGGTCAAGGAGATAGAGGCCGATGCCAAACTGTTCGCCGATGCACGCCGTACCCTGATCCAAACCGAAAAGCGTGCCGTGGTCGAGGTCAAGGTGGTGGACGAACCCGTCACCGTGGTGGTCTCGCAAAAAGGTTGGGTCCGTGCCCAAAAGGGCTGGGCCAAGGATCGGGCCGCTGGAGCGGCGGCCGAGTACAGCTTCAAGTCGGGCGATGCGCTGTACGGCACTTTCGAGTGCCGTAGTGTCGATACTTTGCTGGTGTTCGGCACGGCCAAGGACAAGGTCGGTCGGGTCTACACCGTGCCGGTCGCCTCGCTGCCGGGTGCACGGGGTGATGGCCAGCCCGTGACCACGCTGATTGAGCTGGAGCCTGGTACCCAGGTGGCGCATTATTTTGCCGGCCCGGCTGCGGCTTGCCTGCTGCTGTCCAGCTCTGGCGGCTACGGCTTTCTGGCTACGGTGGACGACATGCTGTCGCGCCAAAAAGGTGGCAAGGCCTTCATCACTGTGGGTGAGGGCGAGACGGTGTGTGCACCGTCGCACGCCAGCGGTGGTGGCGGTGGCCAGCCAGTGCTGCCGGCAACCCATGTGGCCTGCGCATCGGCGGGTGGGCGTATTCTGACCTTCGAGATCACAGAGCTGAAGAATCAACCCAAGGGCGGACGTGGCCTGATGATGATCGATCTGGAAGACAAGGACAGCCTGGCCGGCGCCGTGGCTTACACGCGCAGCATCCGCATCGATGGTGTGGGGCGTGGGGCCAAACCGCGTTCTGAAACCCTGGAAATCCGTAGCCTGAACAATGCCCGTGCGGTGCGTGGGCGCAAGGGCAAATTAGCGGATCTGGGGTTCAAGCCGAGTGCTGTATTAAGGTTGGAATAGAGTATGTAACCGGGGTAATACCGGCTTCATGATTTCGGGGGATGTCTGTCACAATTCGCGAAAGATGGAATGCACTCATTACAAGGAGCACAGCATGAAATTCAGCAATTTGCGGGTGGCCGCCAAACTATGGCTGGCGGTGGGGGTTGTCGTAGTTCTCGTGCTGATGTTGGTTGGGCTGCTTGGGTTTCGTTCCGCGAAATTGGCGATTGAAGGAGCAACGGCGCAGCGGGGTATGGAGCTGCGTGTGGTGCGTTCTACCCAGTGGGCCGGTTTGACGGCGCTGAATGCGGTGCGGGCCGAGGCCGGCTTGATGAGTGCAGATGCTTCGGTCAGCGAGGCGTTTAAGGAGCCGACTGCGGCGACCAGTAGCCAAATTACCGAGATCCAAAAAGAGATCACGGCCATGGAGTTGTCGCCTGAGGACAAGGCTCAGCTGGACAAAATTGCGGCCAACCGCAAACTTGTGCTGGATTCGCGGGCGCGGGCATTGCAGCTCAAAAAAGATGGCAAAACCGACGAGGCCCAAGCTTTGCTGAAAGGCGAGGTGAAGACCGCAGTTGTCAATTATTTGAGCGAACAGCGCAAATTCGTGGAAATGCAGGAGCAAGCCCAGGCCCGATTGGAGGTGGAAACCAATGCGCAGCGGGCGATGCTGTTCCAGGTTGTCTGTGTGGGGCTGGCGCTGTTGGTGCTGGGATTGTTGGGCGGCGCATACTGGTTGATCAATAGCATCCGGCAGTTGCTGGAGCAGGCTAATTTTGTGGCGGCTCGTATTGCCGAAGGTGATCTCAGTACAGAGATTGATTCGACCCGCCAGGATGAGTTTGGCGATCTGCTGCGGTCTCTGCGCGCAATGAGCCAGTCACTGGGACTAATGGTGCACCAGGTTCGTCAGAGCACGGACAACATTGCGACCGTCAGTGCTGAAATCGCCAGTGGCAACAATGATCTGGCTGCCCGCACCGAGCAGACAGCCAGTAATCTGCAGCAGACAGCTGCGTCCATGGACCACTTGACCAATACTGTGCGTCAGAGTGCCGACAGCGCACACCAGGCCAGTACCTTGGCGGCGAATGCTTCCAGCGTGGCGCAAAAGGGGGGTGAAGTTGTCAAGCAGGTGGTGGTGACGATGGAGGACATCAATGCCAGTAGCAAGAAGATTGCGGACATCATCGGCGTCATCGATGGCATTGCCTTTCAAACCAATATTCTGGCGTTGAATGCGGCTGTGGAAGCGGCCCGTGCGGGCGAGCAGGGCCGTGGTTTTGCGGTCGTGGCCAGTGAAGTGCGCGGCCTAGCGCAACGCAGCGCCCAAGCCGCCAAAGAGATCAAGAACTTGATTGATAGTTCTGTGGAGAAGGTGGAGTCGGGCGCACGACTGGTGGCGCAGGCTGGCAGTACCATGACTGACATCGTGCAGTCGGTCAAGCGTGTGACCGATATCGTGGGCGAGATCACCTCTGCGGCCAACGAGCAAAGTTCGGGCATCGGTGAAATCAACCAAGCCGTGGTGACGTTGGATCAAATGACCCAGCAAAATTCAGCCTTGGTGGAAGAAAGCGCGGCTGCGGCCAGCAGTATGCGGGAACAGGCGGCGCAGTTGGCATCCGCCGTGGCGGTGTTCAAAGTGCCCCCATCTATCCAGGGGCAGTCCACGCTGCCCCGGCATGCTGCACCGGCCAAAGCCGCTGTTGCCACCGGCCACAGTACCAAGCCCGCAGCCAAATTGGCTACCCAAAAACCTGTTGCAACTGCGGCAGCGAAGAAGGTGGTCAGCCCTCCAGCACGGACCTTGGCTGCGCCCAAGGCAGCTGCCGCAAGCCGGCCCAGCGCCTCAGCGGGTGGCGAAGGCGACTGGGAGACTTTTTAAGCCGAGGCTGGGTTCGCGACCTAGGCGACTTCCGCGACCAGCTCGATCTCTACGCAAGCACCCAAGGGGATTTGCGCCACGCCAAAAGCGCTGCGTGCATGCGCGCCTTTCACCGGGCCGAACACTGTGCCCAGCAATTCACTGGCGCCGTTGGTCACCAGATGCTGCTCCGTGAAGTCAGCGGTGGAGTTCACCAGGGACATGACTTTGACGATGCGGGTGATCTTGTTCAGATCGCCGACTGCAGCGTGCAGCGTGCCCAGCAGGTCAACCGCCGCAGCACGGGCGGCCGCTTGGCCTTCGGCAGTGCTGATGTTCTTGCCGAGCTGTCCCACCCAGACCTTGCCATCCTGTTTGGCCAGATGGCCGCTCAGGAACACCAGATTGCCGGTTTGTACAAAGGGTACATAGGCTGCTGCCGGTGTAGAAACGGGGGGCAGGGTGATGTTGAGTTCTTTGAGCTTGGCGTAAATGTCCATGGTGCTTCCTTATGATGAAAAATGGTTGTAGCGCAGGTTTTATCTGCGCAGGCAGCTATCTATTTGATAGTAAGTGGGCGCAGATTCGGTTCAGGATTGCCATTGCGTGGGCGAGGGCAACCAGCTGCTGCTTTGGGATTGGCTTTGCGATGCGCCGCCGTCTGCTTGGCCTGACCCGGTCTGCCCCTGGCGTTGGGTCAGGTGGGCATAGGATACCGGCGCGGCTTCCAGTGGCATCACGGTGACGGCGACGCGCAAGGTGTGGCTGGCGCCGCCATGGATGACGCCGCGCATCGGTGACACGTCGGAATAGTCACGGCCTGTGGCCAGGGTCACATAGTCTTCACCCGGCATGCGGTTGTTGGTGGGGTCGAAGTCACACCAGCCCTGGTCACCCACAATGTCGGGCACATAGACGGATGCCCAGGCGTGGGAGGCGTCACTGCCAATCAGCCGGGGTTGGCCTGGTGCCGGGTGCGTCAGTAGGTAGCCGCTCACATAGCGAGCCGGTAAGCCCATGGCACGGCAGCAGGCCACCATGATGTGGGCAAAGTCCTGGCATACGCCTTGGCGTAGCGCTAGTGCCTCTACTGCGGGTGTATTGACCTCGGTGCTTTCGGATGAATACGTGAAGTCGGTATAGATGCGCTCCATCAGGTCCTGTGCCGCTACCAGCAGGGGTACTCCAGGAGCGAAGCTGGGGCGTGCATAGGCCGCGAAATCGTCATGGCGCGGCACATAGGGGGACGCAAACACGAATTCTGCTGCCGGATTGAAGCGGCTGCCGGCTTGGTAGCGAAAGCGCTCGCGCACCTGTTCCCAGGGCACGCCGCTCTGAGCCCAGGCGGGTTCGCGGGTGTTGACCACGCTGCGGGCGATCACGCACAGTTTTTCATGGGCGGCCTGCAGCGAGAAGAACGAGCACAGATTGCCGTACACATCCAAAGACTGGGTCAGCTGGCTGGGCGTGGGGCTGATTTCCAGCGTATGGCTCAGTAGCTGCTGGTGGGCACTGCTGGGCGGGCGCAAATGCGCTACATGCTGGGCCGTTTCAACTGCCGGATGGTAGGTGTAGCTGGTTTCGTGGGTGATTTCCAAGCGCATCTTGGTGGCCTTTTCAATGGGTTGCGCTGTGCGCGGCCTGGCGGGCATGCGGGTGCAACTCAGGCTCCCAGGCTTCGCTTGGCGTCCCGCGAGTGGGTGAAGTAGGTGGCGCTGATTTCATCCGAGGTGTCATAGGCACATTGTGCACATTGCGTCAGCAGCCGTATCAGGTGGCTGTAGTGCCCCTGGGCGTCCACGCTGCACAGCTTGGCCAGATCCCAGTCGGCCGGTGCCACCACCTTTTGGGCCATGGGGCTGAGCTCATTCGGCGCGCTGCCAGCCAGCTTGGCCAGGCGACCACGCAGGGTCTGGGCGACCCAGGCCAGCGAGCGGGGGTTATCGCGGTCCAGCACCAGCAGGTCCAGCAGGGCCACGACTTCGCGGCTTTGCTGGTACTGCGAATGGAAGGTGATGCTGCTGTCAAACAGCGACACCATGGCTTCAAAGCCGCCGGTGTTGGCCACGGATCCGGTTTTGAAGCCACGTGCCAAAGCGCTGGACAAAAAGCCCAGACGTTCGATATGGCGGCCAATGCTGAGCAGGCGCCAGCCATCATCGCGCGTCATGCGATCGGTCTGGGCGCCGGTCATGGCGGCCAGATGGGTGCTGGTGGCTTCAAGTACCTGCAAGGCTTCGATTGGAGAAAAGTCGCCGCCACGGCCATTGCGGGCGCAGCGGCTGAAGAACTTCTCCTCGGCGCGCAGGATGACGTTCCAGTGCTCTTGTGACAGTCGTTCACGCAGCGTGGCGGCCGTGTTCTTGATGGCCCGCAGGTTGTAGCCCACGCTGTGCGCGGCATTGGGGTCGGCCAGTGCGGCGATCAGTGAGCGTTCAAACACCCGCCGAGCCTGCAGCGGAGAGGGTACAGCGGCCAGCACCAGGCCATGCTGTACCGACATCTCATGCAGCCAGGACAGGAAGGGTGTGGCCGTTTGGTCCTCGCCCCCCAGGCCTTCCAACGTGACGCGTGCCAGGCGTAAGGTGTTTTCGGTACGCTCGGCATAGCGTCCCAGCCAGAACAGGTTTTCAGCGGCTCGGCTGGTGACGCGGTGGCTGCGCCGGGTCACGGCCTCGGGTGACAGGCTGGTATGCAGCAGCGTGGTACGGTCCACTTCGCCCTGGGCCTTGACCCATACGTCGGCGCTGCTGCCACCGCGCTGCATGGAGGCCACACTGTCGCCAGCATTCACCATGCGCGCCAGGCCGCCAGGCAGTACGCGCCAGGACTGCGGACCATCCGACACAGCAAATACGCGCAGCATCGTGGAGCGCGGCGCAATGCGTGCCGGTTGGCCGGGCTGGGTACTCCAGGTGGGCATTTGCGACAGCGGCATATAGCCTTGCACTGTGTATTCGTCACCCTGGCGCAGGATGCGGCCGGCCCATTCGTCCAGTTCGCGGCGCGACAGAGATTTGCCCAGCACGGCGTCAAACGAGCGGCGGCTGGCAGCACCCTGGTAGGTTGGCTTGATCACGCAGTTGCCGAGTTCGGGCAGGGCGGCTTCCATGGCGGCGCGCTCGCCACACCACCAGGTCGGCAGGGCCGGCAGTTGCAGGTCTTCGCCCAGCAAGTGGCGCGACAGGGCCGGCAGAAAACCCAGCAAAGCGGGGGATTCAAGGAAGGCCGAACCGGGCGGGTTGGCCATCAGCACATTGCCCGCGCGTATGACTTGCAGCAGCCCGGGGACGCCCAGGCGGGAGTCAGGCCGCAGCTCCAGCGGGTCCAGAAACTGGTCGTCCAGGCGTTTCAGCAGTCCGTGCACTGGCTCCAGGCCCTTGAGGGTCTTGAGGTACAGGCGCTGGTCGCGCACCGTGAGGTCGCTGCCTTCTACCAACGTCAAACCCAGGTAGCGTGCCAGGTAGGCGTGCTCGAAATAGGTTTCGTTGTAGGGGCCGGGGGTGAGCAGGGCGATATGGGCGTCCTTGCCTGCCGGGCTCATGCGCTTGAGACCATCCACCAAGGCCTGGTAGGTCGCGGCCAGCCGCTGGATGTGCATGGACTCGAAGGCTTGCGGGAACAGGCGCGAGATGGACAGCCGGTTTTCCAGTAGATAGCCCAGTCCCGAAGGGGCTTGCGTGCGCTGCGATACCACCCACCAGTTGCCGTCGGGGCCGCGCGCCAGGTCAAAGGCTGCCACGTGCAGATGGGTGCTGCCCAGGGGCTGCACCCCATGCATGGAGCGCAGATAGCCAGGGTGGCCTTGCACCAAGTCGGGCGGTAACAAGCCTTGCGCCAGCAGTTGCTGGGGGCCGTAGATATCGGCCAACACACGGTCCAGTACGCGCACGCGTTGCAGCACGCCGGTTTCGATTTGCTGCCAGCTTTCCGGGGTGACGATCAGCGGGAACAGGTCCAGCGACCAGGGCCGCTGTGGGTTTTCCGGGTCGGCATAAACGTTGTAGGTGACGCCGTTGTCGTGGATCTGGCGCCGCAATTGCTCGGTGCGCCGGTTCAGGTCGGCAAAGCCGCTGGAGCCCAGGTGTTCAAAGAAATGGTTCCACTCGGGTACCAGGGGCGCGCGCTCGGCGGCGGACTTGTGCGGACTGGCGTCGGATGCCCTGGCTTGGCCGCGTAACTCATCAAAATGCCCTAGGGCTGCGCTGCGCGCAAGCACAGACGCCAGGGCTCGTGGGTCCTGCGACATGGGCATTTGAAATAGGGGGGTGTTCTGATTTTCCACAATTCACCCAATTGTCACACCAGATGAGGGGGCAAACGCCGCAGGCGGATGCCCCCGTGCATAAACATATGCCACCCGTTACGGGCGGCGGGTGGATCAGCGACGCAGATCCAGGGTGAATGGGAACTCGCGGCTGCCGGGCACGTTGATTGTGGCCGGGGGGACGCGCATTTCGCCAGGGGTATGACCCATGCGTGTGAAGCGCGATAAACGGCGGCTCTCTGCGGTATTCGCATTGACCGGGAAGTTCTCGTAGTTCACACCGCCTGGATGGGTCACGAAGTACTGGCAGCCACCTACCGAGTGCTTCATCCAGGTGTCCACGATGTCGAAGGTCAGCGGCGCGTGGATGCCGATGGTCGGATGCAGGGCCGATGGCGGGTTCCAGGCTCGGTAGCGCACGCCCGATACATATTCGCCCACTGTGCCGGTGGGTTGCAGCGGCACGGCATGGCCATTGCAGGTGACCACGTAGCGGCTTGGGTTGAAGCCGGTCACGCGCACTTCCATGCGCTCCAGGGACGAATCCACATAGCGGGCGGTGCCGCTGGACGTGCTTTCTTCGCCCAGTACATGCCAGGGCTCCAGCGCATTGCGCAGGGTCAGCGTCATGCCATGGGTCTGGATGTCGCCTACCAGAGGGAAGCGGAATTCCAGGTGCGGTGCAAACCAGCTGCGGTCGAAGGCATAGCCTGCGGCCACCATTTCGTCGATCACGTCGTTGAAATCCATTTCGATGAAGGCCGGTAGCATGAAACGGTCGTGCAACTCGGTACCCCAGCGCGTGGCGGGCGCCTTGTACGGTTCGTTCCAGAACCGGGCCACCAGAGCGCGCAGCAGCAGCTGCTGGGCAATGCTCATGCGGGCATGCGGCGGCATCTCGAACGCGCGGAACTCCAGCAGGCCTAGGCGGCCCGTAGCGCTGTCGGGCGAGTACATCTTGTCGATGGAGAACTCGCTGCGGTGGGTGTTGCCGGTGGCGTCGATCAGGATGTTGCGCAGCGTGCGGTCCACGATCCATGGCGGCATGTCCTGGCCGTATTTTTCACGGTTCTTGGCGACTTGCTCGACCGCGATTTCCAGCTCGTAGAGCTGGTCGTTGCGGGCTTCGTCCACACGCGGTGACTGGCTGGTCGGGCCGACGAACATGCCGCTGAACAGATAGCTCAGGGACGGATGGTTGTGCCAGTAGACCAGCAGGCTGGTGAGCAGCTCGGGCCGGCGCAGGAACGGGCTTTCCGCCGGGGTGGCGCCACCCATGACGAAGTGGTTGCCGCCGCCGGTGCCCACGTGGCGGCCATCGGTCATGAACTTCTCGGCGCTCAGACGCGATTCGAACGCGGCGTTGTACAAAAACTCGGTGTTGTAGACCAACTCGCCCCAGGAGGTGACAGGGTGTACGTTGACCTCGATGACGCCGGGGTCGGGTGTCACGGCCAGTAGCTTCAGGCGCGGGTCGCGTGGTGGTGGGTAGCCTTCGAGTACCAGCTTGACGCCGAGTTGCTCGGCCGTGTTTTCCACGGCGGACAGCAGTTCGATGTAGTCCTCCAGTAGCTCCAGTGGCGGCATGAAGACGTAGATCACGCCGGACTTGGTACCCACGGCTTCGGCCTTGGGGCCGCTGGCGCGGCGCGGGTCGCGTACTTCCACGCACAGCGCGGTACGTCCTACCCAGTATGCAGACTCGTTGCGTGCCGGCACGCGGTTGAAGTCGGCGGGCTCGGTTTGCCCGGGGCGGGACGCGTTCGCCAACGGGGGCACTGCGCCGAGTGCGCTGGCCGAGCCGTCCTGGCGTTGCCGCGCGGCTTCGGGCTGCGGCGTACCACCGGCCTGGTAGGGCATGCTGGCACGTTCGGTCAGGGTGGGCACCTGGGTCGGACGCAGCGGGCCGCCTACAGCGGTGGCGCTGCTGGTGAAGCCTGCTGCGCGCGCCGCAGCCCGGTTGGCGTAGCGGGCGTAAATGCTGCTGGATTCAGGCAGACCGGGGCGTGGAATCGACGGGTCCTGCTCGATCATGTAGGGGAACTCGGCCTCGCTGACCCATGGCAAGGAGTCCAGCGGCAGGCGGAAGCCCATGGGCGAATCGCCGGGCATCAGGTACATGCGCTCGTCGCGCAGGAACCAGGGGCCGGTGGTCCACACCGGGCCGGCCAGGCGTGGGCCGTCGGCGGGGCGCACGGGCAGCACATAGCCGATCACCGAGTCCAGCTTTTGCTCGAAAACACGGCGCAGGCGGGCGCGTTCCATCTCGTCGCTGAGCTTGGAGTTGAACGGGTCTACGTTGACAGGCAGGCGGCGCTCGCGCCACAGGTAGTACCACACGTCTTCGTAGGCGGGCAGGATGAATTTGGTGGTGATGCCCAGGTTTTCGGCCAGGCGTTGGGTGAACCGCTGTGCGTCTTCGCTGGTGTAGTTGGAGGCTTGGCGCTCATCGGCAAACAGGGCGGGGTTGCGCCACACGGGCTGGCCGTCGGCGCGCCAGAAGATATTCAACGCCCAGCGTGGCAGTTGCTCGCCGGGGTACCACTTGCCCTGGCCAAAGTGCAGAAAGCCGCCCTGGCCGTATTCGTCGCGCAGCTTTTGCACCAGCTCGGTGGCGAAGCCGCGCTTCGTGGGGCCCAGGGCATCGGTATTCCATTCAGCGGCATCGCGGTCGTTCACGGCGACAAAGGTGGGCTCGCCGCCCATGGTCAGGCGCACATCGCCGGCGACCAGGTCCTGGTCCACTTTTTCACCCAGGGCCAGCACCTCGGCCCATTGCTCGTCGGTATAGGGCTTGGTGACGCGTGGCGATTCGTACAGGCGGGTGACCTGCATGTGGTGTTCGAACTCGACCTCGGCCTTGTCCACGCCGCCTTCAATCGGCGCGGCGCTGGAGGGCTGGGGCGTGCAGGCCAGGGGGATGTGGCCTTCGCCTGCAAACAGGCCTGAGGTGGCGTCCAGGCCGACCCAGCCGGCACCGGGCAGGAAGACTTCGCACCAGGCGTGCAGGTCGGTGAAATCCACGGTCGTGCCGCTGGGGCCGTCCAGGGCTTTCACGTCGGGGGTCAGCTGGATCAGGTAGCCGGATACGAAGCGTGCCGCCAGACCGCAATGGCGCAGCAACTGCACCAGCAGCCAGCCGGAGTCGCGGCAGGAGCCGCTGGCTTTCTCCAGGGTTTCTTCTGGCGTTTGCACACCGGGCTCCATGCGGATCAGGTATTTGATGTCGTGCTGGACCTGTTGGTTGATGGAGACCAGAAAGTCATTGGTCGGCTGCTTCTCCAGATTCAGCTTGTCCAGATAGGCCTGCACCAGCGGCGTGACAGGCTCGGTTGCCAGATAGGGAGAGAGTTCTTCCTTCAGGCCGTCCTTGTACTTGAAGGGGAAGTGCTGGGCCTCGGGCTCCAGGAAGTAGTCGAAGGGGTTGTACACCGCCATTTCGACCACCAGGTCCACGGTGACCTTGAATTCGGTGGTTTTCTCGGGGAACACCAGGCGGGCCTGGTAGTTGGCGAACGGGTCCTGCTGCCAGTTCACGAAATGGTTGGCGGGTTCGATTTTCAGCGAGTAAGAGATGACATTGCTGCGGCAATGGGGGGCAGGGCGCAGACGGATGACTTGGGGGCCGAGGTTGACCGGGCGGTCGTACTTATAGTGCGTAACGTGGTTCAGTGCGGCGTGGATCGACATGTATGTGTCTCTTGGTAGCTGGAAAGTTCTGGCCAGACAACGTCTTGGCCTGCCCGCATACTAGCAAGTCCTGAGCCACGAGAATGTGTAGATACTGTGGCAGTTCAACATAACTCTATGCAAAACCCATGGCCGTCTGAGATTAAACGCGTGGTGCTGGTGGCTCCTGGCTTGGCAGGCTGGGTGGCGGGTACGGCGTTGCAGCTCGGGCAGGCGCAGCTGTGGTCTTGGCAGGTTTATGTGTTGATCGTGCTGCTAGCGCTTGTTTTGATTGCGTGTGTAGCTATCAAAAGAATAGCTTTTGCAGCGCCTTGGATGCATGGGATGGCCCGATGGGCCTTGGCTTTTCTGGGTGCCTTGCTGCTGGCCTTTGGGTCGTGTGGCCTGCGCTGCTCGGCCTTTGTCCAAACCGCACTGGACCCCGCGCTGGAGGGGCGAGACATCACGGTGGTCGGGATGGTGGCGCAGATGCCACAGCGTACCGAGTCGGGCCTGCGTTTTCGGCTGGAAGTGGAGTCCGCCCGCATGGGCAATGCGCCGGTTGCCGTGCCGCCGCGTATCGATCTGTCTTGGTATGACGGCGTGCTGGCTTTTGGCGCGGGTGGCAGTTCTACGCAATGGGAGCTGCAGCGCCAGCTGCCAGACCTGCGCGCCGCCCAACGCTGGCAGATGACACTGCGCTTGAAGGCGCCGCACGGCGGGCGCAACCCCCATGGATTCGACTTCGAGCTGTGGCTGTGGGAGCAGGGCGTGCAGGCCACCGGCTATGTGCGTGCCGGCCCCAATGATGTAGCACCCCAACTGCTGGACAGCACCTGGTGGCACCCGGTGGAGCGGGCGCGCCAGGCAGTGCGTGACGCCATTTATTTGCATGTGGCAGACCGCCATTTGGCCGGCGTGATTGCGGCCCTGGTGGTGGGCGACCAGGGTGCCATCGAACGAACCGATTGGGATATGTTCAGAGCCGCTGGCGTAGCCCATTTGATGTCCATCTCCGGGCTTCACGTGACCATGTTTGCCTGGCTGGCTGCGGGCTTGGTGGGTTGGCTGTGGCGGCGTAGCGATGTGCTGGGCTGGCGCGCCGGCCTGTGGCTGCCGGTGCCGCAGGTGGCTTTGGTGGGTGGGTTGATGTTGGCGCTGGTTTACGCGGTATTCAGTGGCTGGGGCGTGCCCTCGCAGCGCACGGTATGGATGCTGGCGACGGTGGGCGTATTGCGCTTGAGCGGCCGCAGCTGGCCCTGGCCCTCCGTGTGGCTGCTGGCTTGTGCGGTGGTGGTGGCGATTGATCCCTGGGCCTTGCTGCAGGCGGGGTTCTGGCTGAGTTTCGTCGCGGTGGCCGTGCTGTTTGCTACAGATTTGGGAGCTGCTGGCGCAGGTGATACCAGCGCTGGAGGCCGATTCCGCTCCATGTTGCGTGAGCAGTGGACGATTACGCTGGCGCTCACACCCTTGACGCTGCTGCTGTTCCAGCAGGTCTCGGTGGTGGGCTTGCTGGCCAATCTGCTGGCCATTCCCTGGGTGACGCTGGTGGTCACGCCCTTGTGCATGCTGGGGGTGCTGCTGCCGCCGGTGTGGCAGCTGGCAGCCGGCAGCATCGATGGCCTGGGCTGGGTTTTGCAGTATCTGGTGCAGCTACCATTTGCTACGGTTTCGGTAGCTTCTCCCGCACTGTGGATGGGCGCTGCAGGCGTTTTGGGTGGTGTGGTGCTGGTGTTGCCGGTACCCTGGAGTGTGCGTGCGCTGGGTTTGCCCATGTTGTTGCCGGTGCTGTTGTGGCAGTCGCCGCGTCCGCCTGAAGGTCAATTTGAATTGCTGGCGGCCGATATCGGCCAGGGCAATGCCGTGCTGGTGCGCACGGCCCACCACAGCCTGCTATACGACACGGGCCCGCGCTGGGGCCAGGACAGCGATGCCGGTCAGCGGGTGCTGCTGCCTTTGCTGCGCGCCATGGCCGAGACGCTGGACACGGTGGTGGTCAGCCATCGCGACAGCGACCACAGTGGCGGCGCGGCCTCGGTGCTGGGGCTGCAGCCGCAGGCGGAGTTGCTGAGCTCCATTGAATCCGGCCACCCTTTGCAAACGCTGCGCTCGGTCACGCGCTGTGCCGCCGGGCAGGGTTGGGACTGGGATGGCGTGCGGTTTGACGTACTGCATCCCCTGGCGGGCGACTACGCCGGCCCCGCAAAACCGAATGCGCTGAGCTGCGTGCTACGCGTATCGAACGGCGCACATACCGCCCTGCTGGTGGCCGATATCGAGCAACCCCAGGAGGCGCGTTTGGTGGGTGGGGCGGACACCCTGCGGGCCGATGTGCTGCTGGTGCCCCACCACGGCAGCAAGACTTCCAGCAGCCCGGCGTTTCTGGACGCGGTGCGACCCCGTTTTGCGCTGGTGCAAGCGGGTTACCGCAACCGCTTTGGCCACCCCGCACCGCCAGTACTGGCGCGCTATCAGGAGCGCGGCATCCAGGTGGTGGACAGCAGCCACTGTGGGGCGGCCACCTGGCAGTCGGTGGCGCCGCAGCGCGTGGTCTGCGATCGGCAGCAAGCGCCGCACTATTGGCAGCACCAGTTGGCGGATGGAGCGCTCTGAAATGTCGTTACGATGGATGCGGCGAACATAGGTCCCAGCGTTGTGCGCTTAATTTGTGCGAGTTGCGCATTTACACATCAACATGGCTCGTTACTTGCTATTCTTTGGTTTCAGGAGATGAAAACTTATGCAGAAATTTGACGAAATGTATACAGCGCTACCGTATGAGTTTTTCTCTAAGGGAAAGCAGATCCGGGATCACTACAAGATCTATGACGCATGGCTGGCCAAGCAGCCGGGCGACATGATGGCCAAGCGGCGCGAAGAGGCCGAGATGATCTTCCGCCGCGTCGGCATCACCTTTGCCGTGTACGGTGCCAAGGACGAGGACGGCTCGGGCACCGAGCGCCTGATCCCGTTTGACCTCATCCCCCGCATCATCCCTGCCCACGAGTGGGGCAGCATGGAAAAAGGCCTGGTGCAACGCGTCACTGCGCTGAACCGCTTCATCCACGACGTCTACCACGACCAGGAAATTCTGAAGGCCGGCATCATCCCGCGCGAGCAGGTGGTGAACAACGCCCAGTTCCGCCCCGAGATGATGGGCGTGGACGTGCCGAACAACATCTACTCGCACATCTCCGGCGTGGATATCGTGCGCGCCCCCGATGCCCAGGGCAACGGTGAGTACTACGTGCTGGAAGACAATCTGCGCGTGCCCAGCGGTGTGAGCTACATGCTGGAAGACCGCAAGATGATGATGCGCCTCTTCCCCGACCTCTTCAGCAGCCACCGCGTGGCACCGGTGGCCCACTACCCCGACCTGCTGCTAGAGACCTTGCGTGCTTCTGCACCCGCTGCCACGGCCGACCCGACGGTGGTGGTGTTGACCCCCGGCATGTACAACAGCGCCTACTTCGAGCATGCTTTCCTGGCGCAACAAATGGGTATCGAGCTGGTCGAAGGCCAGGACCTGTTCGTCAAGGACAACTTCTGCTACATGCGCACCACGCGTGGCCCGAAGCGGGTGGACGTGATCTACCGCCGCGTGGACGACGACTTCCTGGACCCGCAGGTCTTCCGCCCCACCTCCACCCTGGGTTGTGACGGCCTGATGGCCGCCTACCGTGCCGGCAACGTGACCATCTGCAACGGCGTGGGTACCGGCGTGGCGGACGACAAGTCCATCTACCCCTATGTGCCCAAGATGATCGAGTTCTACCTGGGTGAAAAGCCCATCCTGAACAACGTGCCCACCTTCATGTGCCGCAACAAGGACGACCTGGCCTACACCCTGGCCAACCTGAAAGACCTGGTGGTCAAGGAGGTGCATGGCGCCGGCGGCTACGGCATGCTGGTCGGGCCGGCATCGACCAAGGCCGAGATCGAGGAGTTCCGCGCCGCGCTGTTGGCCAACCCTAGCGGCTATATCGCCCAGCCCACGCTCAGCCTGTCGAGCTGCCCGACCTTTGTGGAGTCTGGCATTGCGCCGCGACACATCGATTTGCGGCCGTTTGTGCTGTCTGCCAAGGAAGTGCAGATGGTGCCCGGCGGTTTGACCCGCGTGGCCCTGAAAGATGGCTCGCTGGTGGTGAACTCGTCCCAGGGCGGTGGTACCAAAGACACCTGGATTCTGGAGGACGACTCCGTACCCGCGACCGTGCCTGCCGTGCACAGCCAATCCCAATCCTAGACACGTAGACACACAGAACAAGGAACAACCTCATGCTGTCACGCACCGCTGACCATTTATTCTGGATGTCCCGTTACACCGAGCGCGCGGAGAACACAGCGCGCATGTTGGATATCAACTACCAAACAGCGCTGCTGCCCCAGTCCAACGCAGTGGCCCAGGTGGGGCTGCAAGGCCTGTTGTCCATCAGCGAACTGCTGCACCCCTACACCGAAAAGCATGGCGCCATCACCTCCCAGTCGGTGATGGAGTTCATGGTGAAGGACGAAGAAAACCCATCCTCCATCATTTCCTGCCTGCGCGCGGCGCGTGAGAATGCCCGTGCGGTGCGCGGCACCCTGACCACCGAGGTCTGGGAGACGCTGAACACCACCTGGTTGGAAGTCAACCGCATGCTGAAGTCTGGCGAGTTTGAAAATGACCCGGCACAGTTTTTCGAATGGGTCAAGTTCCGCTCGCATCTGTCGCGCGGCGTGACCCTAGGCACCATGCTGCAGGACGAGGCCTTTCACTTCCTGCGCTTGGGTACATTCCTGGAGCGGGCCGACAACACTGCGCGCCTGGTGGATGTCAAGTTCCATGCGGTGCAAAGCGACTTCTTTGGCACTGCCAATGAGAAGGACCAAGAGTACGATTTCTACCACTGGAGCGCTATTTTGCGCAGCGTCTCGGGTTTCGAGGTGTACCGCAAGGTGTACCGCGATGTGATCAAGCCAGAGCGTGTCGCCGAGCTGCTGATTCTGCGCGCCGACATGCCGCGTTCGCTGCACGGCAGCTTGAACGAGGTGCTGAACAACCTGCTGCTGGTGTCCAGCGACCCGGGCAGCGAGACGCTGCGCCGCGCCGGCAAACTGCGTGCCGATTTGCAGTTTGCCCGTATCGATGAAATCCTGGCCACCGGCTTGCATGCTTTCCTGACCCAGTTCCTGGACCGGGTGAATGAGCTGGGCGCGTACATCAGCCGAGAGTTTTTGGTTCCTACCGCCAACTGAGCGGCGGAGAGCTGGCATCTTACTTAGCCCTACTGGAAAGGATTGCCCACCGGGGCAGTTCTTTCCACGTCTTGATTCCGGAGCCCGCCTAACGCCATGGCGTTGACCAACACGTTCACCCGTTGGCTAGGGCGCTTGAGCGTAGGGCGCAAACTTACGCTGATTTACCTGCTGGACCTGACCGCGGTCATTTATGTGTCCGGCATCCTGATCCACGAAAAGTACCTGTCCATTGATTTCACCCGCAAGGAGATCAGAGGCACGGCGTACAGCGTGGCGGTACGAGATGTATTGATGTTGCCCTTTCTGCCATCGCAGAGCGGGCAGAGTGAAATTGCGTTGCAACGCTTTCAGCAATTGCGCGAAAGCTTGGACGAAGAGCTGAAAACCACCCAGGCCAGCCAGGAATTCATTTCCGCCTGGCGTATCGCCGCCCGGGTGGACGAGGTGGGGCGCCAAAATGCCTTGAAAGGCATGGTGCGGCAAGGCCGCGAGCTGCTCACCACGGTGGGCAACCAGTCGAATCTGATTCTGGACCCGGACCTGGATAGCTACTACGCTATGTCCCTGGTGGTGCTGCGCTTTCCCGAGTTGCTGGAGGTGCTGAACGACACCGTACGCATACTTCCCAAGGCACCCGCAGCAGACAAAATTCCGTCGGGCGTGACAGACCGGCGTACCGAGCTGTTGATATTGGCTGGCCGACTGGATGCCGTGGCCTTGGGTATTCGTTCCGACTACAACCAGGCATTTGCCGCAGGCACGCCGGTGCAGCGCGCAGCGCTGGAGAATGGACGCAAGCTGCTGGAGCAAAGGCTGGGCGCATTCTTGACTGCCGTGCAGGAGCTGGCCGATGGCAACTCTGATCCCCAGATACTTGCGCAGCTGGGCATCCATTACACCGAGACGCTGGATGCGATGAGCACGGCTTGGGCGAGCACGGCAACCGATCTGGACCGCCTGCTGCATGACCGCGTGGATATGCTGTTCAGTCGCATGTGGCTGGACCTGGGCACGGCACTGCTGCTGTTGTCCTGCATTCTCAGCCTTGTGTATGCGGTGGCCCGGCAGATCTCGCGGCCGCTGAAGCAGCTGGCTTTGGTGGCTGATGCCGTGCGCCAGACCGGCGACCACACGCGGCGCGCTGTGTGGCACAGCCGGGATGAAATAGGCCAATTGGTCACCGCTTTCAATGGCATGCTGGCGCAGCTGGACGAACAGCGCATGGTGCAGCAGGAGACGGCGGCCCGTACCCGTGCAGCCCAGGCGCAGCAGGCTTTGGTGGAGGCTATCCCGATCGCCCTTGTGGTGACTTCGGTACCCGACCACGAGGTACTGCATGCCAATGCACCGGCCCAGCTGTGGCTAGGGGGCAGCACCCGTGACCCCTGGGTAACAGGTCTGGAGCATGGCGTGCGTGCGCGGTTTTTTCAGCACCTGTCCGACCAGGGTAAGGTGGATGAATTCGAGGTGCGCTGGCAGGGTGCTGCCGAGCCGTCCTGGGCCGTGTTGTCAGCTCGTCGCTTGCAGTTTCAAGGGCGGGATGCGGTGCTGACGGCGTTTACCCCCGTCAATGTGCTGAAGGTGATGGAGAAGCGCCTGGAGCTGTGGGCCAAGGTGTTCGAGGCCTCGTCGGAGGGCATCATCATCATGGATCCCAAGCAAAAAATACTCAGTGTGAACCGCGCGTTTTGCCGCAGCACCTCTTACGATTTTTATGAGGTGATTGGTGAACACTTGGGGTTTTTGATCGAAGGGCCGCAGGCCGCAACCTTGGGGCAGCACCTGGATGGCTTTTTGCAGGAGCGTGATGCCTGGCAGGGCGAGGTGAATTTTCTCAAGCGTTCGGGCGAGACTTATCCGGCCTGGCTGATGGTGTCGGCCGTACGGGACGGCTCGCGTCTGGGGGCCGTGTCTCAGTACATCGGCATATCCGTAGACATCACCGACCGCAAGCGTACCGAAGCCCGGGTGCAGTATCTGGCACAGCACGACGTATTGACGGAGCTGCCCAACCGCGCCCTGTGCGTGCTGAAGTTGGAAGAAGCCCTGCAAGCAGCGCGGCGCGACGGCGATCGCGTCGCAGTGCTATTCATTGACCTGGACCGATTCAAGATCATCAACGACACCTTGGGCCACCATATTGGCGATGGCGTACTGCGGTCCGTGGCCAGTAGGCTGACACGGGTGGTGCGGGCTGGCGATACGGTCAGCCGGCTGGGTGGCGATGAATATGTGATCGTATTGCGCGGTATTGTCGAACGTAGTGAGGTGCAAGAGATGGTCGAACAGCGGCTGATACCGCTGATTCGGCAGACACACCATGTGGAGGGCAATGCCTTGCATGTGTCTTGCAGTGTGGGTGTGGCGCTGTACCCTGAAGACGGTATGGATCTGGATGAACTGATGCGGCGGGCCGATGCCGCCATGTACGTGGCCAAGAATGCGGGGCGCGATATGCTGCGCTTCTACGAGCCCGAGATCGAACAATTGGCCCAGCACCGGCTGGTATTGGAGCAGCACTTGCGCCAGGCGTTGGCATTGGGCGAGTTCAGCCTGCAGTACCAGCCCAAGGTGAATGCCAATACCCTGGACATTGTGGGTGTGGAGGCTTTGCTGCGCTGGGACAACCCGGAGCTGGGGGCTGTGCCATCCGCCAGTTTTATTTCCTTGGCCGAAGAGACAGGCCTGATCCGCCCGATCGGAGTCTGGGTGCTGCAAGAGGCTTGCTCGCAGTTGGCACGCTGGCACGGGCAGGGACTGAGCAGCCTCAGTGTGTCGGTCAATCTGTCTGCACTGCAGTTGGCCGACGGCGATCTTGCCGAGCAGGTGCGCCATTGTCTGCAGCAGCACGGTGTCATGCCTGCGGCGCTGGAAATCGAGATCACGGAGTCCGTGCTGATGGGCAATACCAACCTGGCCGAGGAGCAGCTGGTGGCGCTCAAGGCTTTGGGCATCCAGCTATCGATCGATGACTTTGGGACGGGCTATTCCAGTCTGGCGTACCTCAAGCGTTTTGCGATCGACAAGCTGAAAATAGACCAGTCTTTTGTGCGCGACATGTTGACCGATCCGACCGACCTGGCGATTGTTCGCGCCATCATTGCCTTGGGCCATACCCTGGGTCTGAAGGTGGTAGCGGAAGGGGTGGAGGGGGAGCAGGTGGCCGGTCAATTGAGGGCCTTGGCTTGTGACGAACTGCAGGGCTACTATTTTGCGCGTCCTATGGCGGCTGAGGAGCTTGCGAAGTGGTTGATTGAGCGTAAGCGAGGGGCCGAGCGGCGGCGCAGTCTTCTTGTGTGAGCCCGCCCTCGGCGATCGTCAATATGCTTGGACTTAATGTCGAGCGTTGTGGGTGGCCGTCAGCAGCTTGTCGGTGTAGGCGATGGCCAGCGCGCTGAGTAGAAATACGGCGTGGATGATGGTCTGCCACATCAGAACTTTTACCTCGTAATTTGCCGCGTTGATAAAAGTGCGCAGCAAATGTATCGATGAAATACCGATGATGGCGGTCGCCAGCTTGACCTTCAGCACCGAGGCGTTCACATGGCTAAGCCATTCTGGCTGGTCAGGGTGGCCGTCCAGGTTCATGCGGCTGACAAAGGTTTCATAGCCCCCCACAATGACCATGATCAGCAGGTTGGAGATCATCACGACATCGATGAGCGCCAGAACGACCAGCATGATGATGGTTTCATTCAACGCAGTCGGAACGGTCGTGTTTTTGTAGCCCACGCTGGTAATGAGGATCTGTAGCGCATCCTGGTCGCCCAAAGTGGCCTGTATCAGATGTATTAACTCCATCAAAAAATGCACCACGTATACCGCTTGTGCGGCAATCAGGCCGAGGTAGAGCGGCAGCTGTAGCCAGCGGCTGGCAAAAATAAAGCTGGGTAAGGGGCCGAGCGGAGCGTTTTTTGAGGAAGTGGGTTCGGACATATGTGCGCAGAATATTGGTAACTTTACGGCTGGATTGTAGGATTGGGGATACTGTCGATCATTGCCTACTTTGCATGTCAGCGGCGTGTAAGAGCCAAGATTCACATTACCGCCCAGTACATACCAACTACACCCTGAGGAGACAAATCCATGACCAGTTCCAGCTCTGCGATCGAATCCGTGTTGATCGAGAACCGTGTATTCCCCCCTAGCGACGCAATGGTGCAGTCGGCCCGTATTTCAGGTATGGCCGGCTACAACGCTTTGTGCGCCGAGGCCGAGCAGGATTTCGAAGGTTTTTGGAGCCGCTTGGCGCGTGAAAACCTGCAATGGAGCAAGCCGTTTACTCAGACGCTGGACGAGTCCAATGCGCCGTTTTACAAGTGGTTTGCCGATGGCGAATTGAACGCGTCGGCCAATTGCCTGGACAAGCACATGGGTACGCCCACCGAAAACAAAACTGCGGTGATTTTTGAGGCGGATGACGGCAAGGTGACGCACACCAGCTACAAGGAGCTGCTGGCGCGTGTCAGCCAGTTCGCGAATGCGCTGAAGGCCGAAGGCGTTCAAAAAGGCGACCGTGTGCTGATCTACATGCCCATGACGCTGGAAGGCGTGATCGCCATGCAAGCCTGCGCCCGCATTGGCGCGACCCACAGCGTGGTGTTTGGTGGCTTTTCGGCCAAGGCCTTGAACGAACGCATCATCGACGCAGGTGCCGTGGCGGTCATCACCGCCAACTACCAGATGCGCGGCGGCAAGGAACTGCCGCTCAAGGCCATCGTGGATGAGGGTCTGGCTCAGGGCGGTTGCAAGTCGGTGAAATCTATCCTGGTGTACGAGCGTACCCCTACGGCCTGCAATATGGTGGCCGGGCGCGACAAGACCTTTGCCCAGGCAATTGCTGGCCAGAGCAGCGATTGCCCGCCCGTGACGGTGGGGGCTGAACACCCGCTGTTCATCCTCTACACCTCGGGCTCCACCGGCAAACC
This sequence comes from Rhodoferax sp. GW821-FHT02C08, assembly GCF_059421805.1. Taxonomy (NCBI): domain Bacteria; kingdom Pseudomonadati; phylum Pseudomonadota; class Betaproteobacteria; order Burkholderiales; family Comamonadaceae; genus Rhodoferax; species Rhodoferax sp. GW821-FHT02C08. The sequence continues at coordinate 51,143 of NZ_JBWKVR010000006.1, read as the reverse complement.
CAAGGGGGTACAGCACAGTACCGGCGGCTACTTGCTGTGGGCCAAGCTGACCATGGACTGGACCTTCGACCTGCGTTCTGATGACGTGTTCTGGTGCACCGCCGATATTGGCTGGATCACCGGCCACACCTATGTGGCCTACGGCCCGCTGGCGGCGGGCGCCACGCAGATCATTTTTGAAGGCATTCCCACTTACCCGAATGCGGGCCGCTTCTGGCAGATGATCGAGCGCCACAAGTGCAGCATCTTCTACACCGCGCCTACGGCCATCCGCTCGCTGATCAAGGCAGCCGAATCCGATCCCGCCGTGCACCCGGACCGCTCCAACCTGGACAGCCTGCGTATCCTCGGCTCGGTCGGTGAGCCCATCAACCCCGAGGCCTGGATGTGGTATTACAAGAATGTGGGCCACGAGCGTTGCCCGATTGTGGATACCTTCTGGCAGACCGAAACCGGTGGCCACATGATGTCGCCCATGCCCGGCGCCACACCATTGGTGCCCGGTAGCTGCACCTTGCCTTTGCCCGGCATCATGGCTGCCATCGTGGACGAGGTGGGCAATGACATTCCCAACGGCACTGGTGGCCTGCTGGTGGTCAAACGCCCCTGGCCCAGCATGATCCGCACCATCTGGAACGACCCGGAGCGTTACAAGAAGAGTTATTTTCCCGAGGAAATGGGCGGCAAGATCTACCTGGCCGGCGATGGCGCCGTGCGCAGTGCCGACCGTGGCTACTTCCGCATCACCGGCCGTATCGACGACGTGCTGAACGTGTCCGGCCACCGCATGGGCACGATGGAGATTGAGTCGGCCCTGGTGTCGCATACCTCCCTGGTGGCCGAAGCCGCCGTGGTGGGTCGCCCGGATGATCTGACCGGGGAGGCCATCTGTGCCTTCGTGGTGCTCAAGCGCGGCTGCCCGACGGGTGATGAAGCCAAGCAGATCGCCAACGAGCTGCGCGCCTGGGTGGGCAAGGAAATTGGCCCCATCGCCAAGCCCAAGGACATCCGCTTCGGCGACAACCTGCCCAAGACCCGCAGCGGCAAAATCATGCGCCGTCTGCTGCGCAACCTGGCCAAGGGCGAAGCGGTCACGCAAGACACGTCGACGCTGGAGAACCCGGCGATCCTGGGGCAGCTGGGGCAAACCTATTAATTGGTGCTGCTATATTTTGTATAGCTGCTGGCGCAGGTAGTATCTGCGCTAGAGGGCTAAAATGCTTGAAAGCCCGCGCACATGCCGCGGGCTTTTTTATGGCTGGGCCTTGACCTTATTTCAGCGTCAGCACCCAGGCTGCCAGTTTTTTGGCATCGGCCTCGCTGACGCGCTCATTCGCCGGCATGGGTAGTGGGCCCCAGTTGCAACTGCCAGATGGGCACACGCTGCCTTTGCGGATGGTGCTGGCCAGGCGGTCGGCGGCGGTCTTGTCGGTCTGGTATTTGGCGGCTATGTCTTTGAACGCCGGCCCTACCTTTTTTCTGTTGACGGAGTGGCAGCCCAGGCAGTTCTGTGAGGTGGCCAGCGCCAGGTCTGCCAGGGCCGGGCTGGCTACGCTGCAGGCCAGCATCAAACTTAGGAGAGTGCGTTGCATCTTCGGGGGTAGCGTTGGAGTAAAGTGCTTGTTGGAAATTGTAGGCAAGGTCGATTGCGGCATATGCCCGTACCAGGAGGCGAAAATGTTGTTCTTATTCATCGGGGTAGTGACCCTGACCATGAAGTATATGGAGTGGGCTCCGGTGGCCGGCTGGGACTGGTGGGTCGTACTGTCGCCGTTTGCCCTGGCCGCTCTGTGGTGGGCATGGTCCGATGCCAGTGGCCGTACCAAGCGCAAGGTCATGGAACGAGAAGACAAGCGCAAGCAGGCGCGTATCGACAAGCACCGTGACGCCCTGGGCCTGCCGCCCAAGCGGCCTCGCTGAATCTGTCCGCGCAAGTAAAAAAGCCCAAGGCCGTGCGGCCTTGGGCTTTTTTCATGGGGGCCGGTTTTTAGTACGCGTCCAACACCGCACCCTTGCTGGCGCTGGATGCATTGAAGGCGAACTTGGCCTGCACGCCACGGGTGTAGCGCGGCGCAGGCGGGGTCCAGCCTTCGCGGCGCTTGGCGATCTCGGCCTCGGGCACGTTCAGCTCCAGGATCAGCTTGTGCGCATCGATGGTGATGGAGTCACCCTCTTGCACAAAGGCAATGGTGCCGCCTGCAGCCGCTTCCGGTGCCACATGGCCGACCACCATGCCCCAGGTGCCGCCGGAGAAACGGCCGTCGGTGATTAGGCCCACGCTTTCACCCAGGCCGGCACCAATCAGTGCACCCGTGGGGGCCAGCATCTCGGGCATGCCCGGGCCGCCCTTGGGGCCCAGGTAACGCAGCACCATCACGTCGCCAGCCACGATCTTGCCGGCCAGAATGGCCGCCAGTGCGGACTGCTCGTCGTCGAACACGCGCGCCGGGCCGGTGATGACCGGGTTCTTCAGGCCGGTGATCTTGGCCACGGCACCTTCGGGCGACAGATTACCCTTCAGGATGGCCAAGTGGCCTTCTGCGTACATGGGCTTGTCGATCGGGCGGATCACGTCCTGGTCGGCGCGTGGCACATCAGGCACATCCTTCAGCACTTCGGCAATGGTCTGGCCGCTGATGGTGATGCAGTCGCCGTGCAGCAGGCCGGCGGCCAGCAGCGTCTTCATCACTTGTGGAATGCCACCGGCCTGGTGCAGGTCTACCGCCAGGTACTTGCCGCTGGGCTTCAGGTCGCAGATGACGGGCACTTTCTTGCGCATGCGCTCGAAGTCGTCAATGCTCCATTCGACGCCGGCCGCATGCGCGATGGCCAGGAAGTGCAGCACCGCATTGGTCGAGCCGCCGGTGGCCATGATCACGGCCACGGCGTTCTCGATGGCCTTCTTGGTCACGATGTCGCGTGGCTTCAGATCCTTCTTAATGGCCTCGATCAGCACCTTGGCCGACTCCTTGGCCGAATTCATCTTCTCGTCGTGCGGGTTGGCCATGGTGGACGAGTAGGGCAGCGAGATGCCCAGGGCTTCGAAGGCGCTGGACATGGTGTTCGCCGTGTACATGCCACCGCAGGAGCCGGTGCCGGGGATGGCGCGTTTTTCGATTTCCAGCAGGTCTTCGTCGCTCATATTGCCGGCGGCGTTCTGGCCCACGGCTTCGAATACGCTGACGATGTTCAGGTCCTGGCCCTTGTAGCGGCCTGGCAGGATGGTGCCGCCGTACACATAGATGGCGGGCACATTGGCGCGCAGCATGCCCATCAGACCGCCGGGCATGTTCTTGTCGCAACCACCGACCACCACCACGCCGTCCATCCACTGGCCACCCACGCAGGTTTCGATGCAGTCGCTGATAACTTCGCGGCTGACCAGCGAGTACTTCATGCCTTCCGTACCCATGGCCATGCCGTCGGAAATGGTCGGGGTGCCGAAGACTTGTGCGTTACCGCCGGCTTCTTCAATACCCGCGATGGCCGCATCGGCCAGCTTTTGCAGACCGGAGTTGCACGGTGTGATGGTGCTGTGGCCGTTGGCGACGCCGACCATAGGCTTCTTGAAGTCACCTTCTTCGTAGCCCATGGCGTAGTACATGGAGCGGTTGGGCGCGCGCGACTTGCCTTCGGTGATGTTCTTGGAGCGGGGGTTGAGGATGATGGGTTTGGTTTCCATGGTGTCTCTTTTCAGCGTGGGGAGGTGTTTTTTGCAGCGCTGAGTATGCTACGGGTGAAAACCAGGGTCCAATCTATTTTTAGATGCCTATTAATATGCTGTACATATGAATGCCATTGAACTTCGCTTGTGGAACCAGTTCGCCGTGCTGGCCGAGGAGTTGCATTTCGGCCGCGCAGCGCAGCGCCTGTTCATGACCCAGCCACCGCTGACCCAGGCCATTGCGCAGCTGGAGAAACGGCTTGGCGCACGCCTATTCGACCGCACCAAGCGCAGCGTGCAGCTCACCGCGACGGGCCGGGCCTTGCTGCCCGAGGTGCTGGATCTGCTGGCCCGTGCCCAGGCTTTGCCTGAGCACGCGCGGGCGGCGGCGGCGGGCGAGCTGGGGCGCTTGCGACTGGCTTTTGTGTCCACGGTAGGCTTTGCCTTGCTGCCGCAATGGGTGCGCGGCTTCCGGGCGCTGTACCCCAAGGTGCAGATGGAGCTGGTCGAGGCCACGGGCGATGTGCAGCTGGAGGCGTTTGCGCGTGGCGAGCTGGATGCGGGCTTTATGCTGCACGCGCCCGGCTTTGTGCCGCCTGGCCTGGCACGCCAGGTGGTCAGCCGCGAGGCGCTGGTGCTGGCTCTGCCCGAGCAGCATGCCCTGGCCGCGCAACCCAGCTTGGCTCTGGCCGACGTGCTGGACCAAGCCCTGGTGATCTTCCCGCGCCGTATCGTGCCGTCTTTATATGACGCGATCTTTGGCGTGTACCACGCAGCAGGGCGCCTGCCCGAGGTGGCCCAGGAGGCGATACAGATGCAGACCATTGTGAACCTGGTGTCTGCCGGCCTGGGCCTGGCCTGGGTGCCGCAGAGCGTGACCCAGTTCCAGCGGCCGGGGGTGGTGTACCGGGCGCTGGCTGATGCGGTTGGTGTGCCGGGCTGCGAAACCAGTCTGGTCTGGGCGGAGCAGGGGGCCGGCCCGTCGCTTGAGCGGTTTGTGGAGTTTGTGGGGCAGGGTGCTGTTTAGGGCTGCTATATCTTTGATAGCTGCTTGCGCAGTTGTTATCTGCGCCAGAGGCATATTTTTCATGTAATTTCAAACCGGGCTCCTGGCTTTACCGGCCGGCAACATGGCTGCATGCAAAATAGCCGCCATGCTGATCCACCCCCAAATCAACCCCATCGCCCTGCAACTCGGGCCTCTGGCTGTCCATTGGTATGGACTGACCTATCTGGCCGCGTTTGCCTTGTTCATGTTTTTGGGTACGCGCCGCTTGCGGCATCCGCCCTTTGTCCATATCCAGGGTCCTGGTGCCTGGGCCAGCAAGGACGTGGAGGACATTTTGTTTCTGGGCGTGATGGGTGTGGTGCTGGGCGGGCGCATTGGCTACTGCCTGTTTTACAAGCCCGACTTTTACTTGAGCCACCCGCTGGAGATTTTGTACGTCTGGCAGGGCGGCATGTCCTTCCACGGTGGCCTGCTGGGCGTGATTGCGTCCATGGTCTGGTTTGCCCATTCGCGCAAACGGCCGTTTTGGCAGGTGGCTGACTTTGTGGCGCCTTGCGTTCCCACCGGCCTGGCCGCGGGCCGGGTGGGTAATTTCATCAATGGTGAACTCTGGGGGCGGCTGAGTTCACCCGATCTGCCCTGGGGCATGGTGTTCCGCGACGGCGGCCCGCTGCCACGCCATCCCTCGCAGGTCTACCAGTTCCTGATGGAGGGCCTGCTGCTGTTCATTCTGCTGTGGTTGTATGCGCGCAAGGAGCGTGCGCAGGGCCAGGTGGCGGCCGCCTTCCTGTTTGGCTACGGGGTGTTCCGTTTTATTGCAGAGTTTTTCCGCGAGCCAGATGCTTTCCTGGGCTTGCTCTCTCTGGGTATGAGCATGGGCCAATGGCTGTGCGTGCCGATGATCTTGGGCGGTGCCGCCGCATGGTGGTGGCTGGGGCGCCGGCGTAAGACGGATTAGGACGGCCTTTACCGCTTATTTCCGTTACATTTTTTGCTATTTAATTGGTAGCATTCGTTAGAGTTTTTTGGACGCTGTGGTGCTGTTCCTAGGGTTCTGCTCTATGAATTTGCGCAAATCCGCAACCGATAACAGGGGGGGCCGAGGGGATGTCGGTTTCAAGGAACTATTTCACGCCTGGTAACAAAATGTCACCCCTAGGCTGCATAATTAAACGATGCCACTTTTAGCTGTAGCCACATAAGACCATGGGAGAACGCGTCGCCAAATGGATTGATGTCGCGCAGCTGCGCCACGGCATGTTTATCCAGCTGGAGCTAGGCTGGATGGACCACCCCTTTCCCAAGGGTAGTTTCAAGATTACTTCGGACGACCAGATCAAGACGATTCTTTCCTTGGGTCTGAGCCGCGTTCGTTATTTCCCCGACCAGAGCGACGAGGTTTCCGAGGTGCCTGATGGGCCTCAGCATGAGCCTGTGTCCGATCCGTCGGGGCTTTTTAAGCCGGAACATGAGCCGGTAGCCCCGCTGCACTCAAGTGGGCAGGACCGTGTACGTGATCTGCGTCGTGAGCGTCTGGAGGCGCAGCGGCGCAGCCTGGCCTTGTGCGAACGGCGGTTTGGCGAGGCCACGCAACAATACCGACGTTTGACCGAACAGGTCGCCCAGCGGCCTGTACAGCTGCATGACGAAAGCCGGGCGCTGGTGGGGCGCTGTGTGCAGGACTTGCTGGCCGAGGGCGAGTCTGCCATCCGCCTGTTGTCCGAGGCCATGGGTGAACGCAGTGCCGTGCACCCCGTAAATGTGATGGTGATTTCCATGCTGCTGGGCAAAGCACTCGGCCTGCCGTCTGCAGCGCTGGCCGACCTGGGCCTGGCCGGGCTGCTGCACGATCTTGGCAAGATCCAGATGCCTGATCGCCTGCGCTCCGCAGATCCGGGGTTTTCAGCGTCCGAACTGCAGGCCTACCAGGAGCATGTGGACCTGAGCCTGGTATTGGCGCGGCGCATGGGGGCATCGGAGGATGTTTTGCGCGCCATGTCGCAACACCACGAACTGGCCGACGGCAGCGGTTTTCCATCGGGCCTGGTGGGCGCAAACATGTCGGACATGGGCAAGATACTGGCCCTGGTCAACCGCTATGACAATCTGTGCAACCCGCCCCGGCTGGTGAATGCGCTGACCCCGCACGAGGCCTTGTCCCTGATTTTTGCGCAGATGAAGTCGCGTTTCGACGCTGTCACCCTGGGCGCTTTCGTGCGCATGATGGGTGTGTATCCACCGGGTTCGGTGGTGCAGCTGGTGAACGACGGCTATGCCATGGTGGTGTCCGTCAATTCCAGCCGGCCGCTCAAACCCAGTGTGATTGTTTTTGATGCCAGTGTGCCGCGCGACGAAGCGCTGATCGTCAATCTGGAACATGCGCCCGAGATGGGCATTCGCCGCAGCCTGAAGCCGTCGCAGCTGCCGCGCGCGGTGCAGGACTATCTGTCTCCGCGTCAGCGGGTAGCGTACTACTTCGAGCAGATGCCCCATTACGAGAGGCCAGGTAGCGACACATGACGGCTTCCGTGTTGGGGACGCTGATCGAGGGCTTGCCAGAAGCCGTGTGGATTGTGTCGGGTGCAAATTACGCCGTGATGGAAGTCAACGTCGCCGCGCTGGATTTGCTGGGCATGTTGCGGCAACAGGTGGTAGGCCAGCAGGTCACGGTGTTCCTGGCGGCGCTGGAAGATGTTTTTTTCTGGAGCGAAGTAGAGCAGGGTGGTTCACAGCGTATACGCTCCGAAACCACGTTGCGCTGCGGTAATGGCAACAGCCGATCGGTGGAGCGCTCTGTCAACCCGGTGCTGTTGCCGGATGGCAGCTCTGTCTACGTGGTGGGACTGCGTGATCTGGGGCCGCTGCGCCAGGTTGAGGGCCAGCTGGAACTGGTGCTGGCCGAGATGCAAGCCACGCTGGAGTCCACGGTGGACGGCATATTGGCCTGCAACCTGAATGGCGTGGTCACAGTGTGCAACCAGCGCTTTTCGGAGTTGTGGGCTGCACCACACGCGCTTTTACAGGGGCGCAATAGCCAGGCCTTGTACGCGCATATGTCAGAGTCCGTGCACAACGCCGCGGTATACCGCCGGCGCATGGAGCACATTGTTGCGACACCGCTCTACCAGGGAACAGACATCGTCTTGCTGCGCAACGGCCGCGTGCTGGAGCGCGTGACCCGGCCGCAAATGAGCCAGGGCCGAGCCATCGGGCGGGTGTATTCGTTTCGCGATATCACCGATCGCGTCGAGTCCGAGGCCAAGCTGCAGCTGGCGGGCAAGGTCTTCGAGGCCAGCCTGGACGCGATTTTCATCGCCGATGCGCAGCACCATGTGGTGGCCATCAATCCGGTGTGCATGCGCTTGAGCCGCTGCCTGGAATCGCAACTGCTGGGTCGCTACATTCCAGACCTTTTTCGGGATACCAGCGGCACTGCCTTGTTCTCGCGCATCCAGGGCGGCTGGCAGCGTGACGGCCACTGGGATGGCGAGGCTCTGCATACCCGGGGTGATGACAGCGTCTGTACCGTTCACCTGTCCTGGATTGCCGTGCGTGACGCCCAGGGGCAGATCGTGCAGAGCATAGGTTTCTTCAAGGACTTGACTGAAAAGAAGGCCAACCACCAGCGCATCGAGCAGCTGGCCTATACGGATGTGCTGACCGGCTTGCCAAACCGTCTGATGCTGTCTCAGCGGGTGGACTTTGCGCTGCGCCTGGCGGAGCGCGATGGAGGCGAATTCGCCATCCTCATTCTGGACCTGGATCGCTTCAAGAACATCAACGACTCCTTGGGCCATTTGTTTGGCGACCGGGTGCTGGTCGAGGTCGGACGCCGCATGGCGGCCTGCCTGCGCCAGGTCGATACGCTGTGCCGCCTGGGCGGGGACGAGTTCGTGATGTACCTGCACCAGGCCGATTCGGAAGGCGCAAAGATGGTGGCCGAGCGGGTGCTGGAAAGCATGACCGAACCCTTCCATATGGACGATATGGACTTTTCGGTGGGTTGCAGCATCGGCGTGGCCATGTACCCCTCCGATGGGCAAAACCTGGACGACATGATCAAGGCGGCAGACACCGCCATGAACCGTGCCAAGGAGCGTGGGCGTGGCCATTTCCGCTTCTACCAACCGCAGATGAATGTGGCCCTGCTGTCGCGCATGAAGATGGAGCACCGCCTGCGCCTGGCGCTGGATGCGGGCCATCTGCAGCTGTACTACCAGCCTCAGGTCAACCTGGGCGATGGCGAGGTGCTGGGGGTGGAGGCGCTGATACGCTGGTTCGACCCCGAGCTGGGCCAGGTGTCGCCGGCTCACTTCATCCCGCTGGCCGAAGAGTCGGGCTACATCACCACGATTGGCTCCTGGGTGTTGACCGAGGCTGTGCGCCAGGCGGCGGTCTGGCAGCGCGCGGGAACGGCGCGCACTGTATCGGTGAATGTCTCGGCTTTGCAGTTCCAGCAGGCCGATTTTGTGGAGCGGGTGGCCGGTGTTTTGCACCAATTTGGGCTGGACCCTCGGCTGCTGGACCTGGAGCTTACCGAGTCCATTTTGGTGCAGGACGCGGAAGAGGCTTTTGCGCGTCTGCAGGCGCTAGCTGCGCTGGGCGTGGTGTTGTCGATTGACGATTTCGGCACCGGCTATTCCAGCCTGGCGTATCTGAAGAAGTTTCCCATCCACAAACTCAAGATCGACCGTTCGTTCATCCGCGGGCTGCCGTCGGACGAAAGCGATCTGGCTATCGTCAGCGCCATCATCCAGATGGGCCGTGCGCTTAAGCTCACCATCATCGCGGAGGGTGTGGAAACCATAGCCCAGCGCCAGGTGCTGCAGGGCTTGCGTTGCGAGCAGTACCAGGGGTTTTTGTATTCGGCGGCGGTGCCGAGTGGCGATCTCGACAGCGTGATCGACGATGCTGTCGGAAGGTTTGCCGAGGCCCGCTGAAAGGGGCGACGCAGGGTAGAGGGTGTCTGCGAATGTCACCGGACCGGCATCCTGAACCGGGGTTCAGGTGGGCTAGGTCACCCTGAAGTTGGGTTCATCTAACGCGAGATGATCACGCTCCCCAGGGGATATTCCAGGCCCGGGCTCATAGAGCATTGGTTCAAGGAAATATAAAGCCCGGCATACATCGCAGACAACCCGATTCTAGGCGATTCAGCGCAGTGCCAACGCACCGGAAGTAAAGTTCTAGAGCAATTGCCCGTCGTCGCCCAGGGCCAGGTCGAGCTTGGTGATGAGGGCTGCCAGCGCGGGGTCGCCGTCCTCTGCGGCTTCGGCGCGGGGGCTGAGCGGTGCGGCGGCCGGGTTGTTGCGGTCGGACAGGTCGAACGCCAGGTTCAGCGCGGCCAGCACGGCAATGCGGTCGCGGGCCTTGATCTTGCCGCCATCGCGGATGGCGCACATGGCTGTGTCCACCATCTTCACCGCATCCAGCAAACGGGCTTCACCGTCCTCGGGGCAACCCAGGCGGTAACTTTGGCCCAGGATCTGTACTTCCACTTGCTTCATGGCTGGTCCTTGCGGGGGGCTGCGCGCACGGCTGGCGGGCTGCTGATTTCTGGCAGGCGTTCCAGCAGGGCGTCGATGCGGGCACGCGCTGCGCCCAGGCGGGACTTCAGCGAGTCGCGTTCCTGGGCCAGGCTGTTGACCTGTTCGGTCAGCAATTGGTTGGTGCGTTGCAGCTCGCGGTAACGCAGCAGCAGGCGCTCGGTGCGTTCAGCAATGTGTTCAATTTGGGTGGGGGAGGCCATAAGCTCTGTGATTGTAGTGGTGCGCCGTGGCGTCGTAAAATCATGGACTCGCTACGCATAGCATGGTTTACACGCCGTAGCTCAGCGGCTTGCAACAGCGGGCCTGCCTGAGCGGACGCCCCGCATCGATTTCTCCACCATCCCTATCCACGCAAGTGCTTATCCAGGACCATGCCCGTCCACACCTTTCGCAGTGAACTCATACTCGGCGGCCAGAAAAGTGGCAAGTCGCGCCGGGCCGAACAAATGGCCGCCGACTGGCTGGCCGCATCGCCCGCACACCGCGCTGTCTTCATCGCCACCGCCCAGCCCTGGGACGACGAAATGCGTGTGCGCATTGCCCGCCACCAAAGCGACCGGGCCGAGCGCGTGCCCGGCATGGCCACGGTGGAGGAGCCGCTGCGCCTGGGCGAGGCCATAGCCCAGCACAGCCGAGCCGACACCCTGGTGGTGGTGGACTGTCTAACGCTCTGGTTGACGAACTTGCTGATGCCGCCAGACTTTGAAGAAATAAGGCCTGCAGCGCAGGAAGTACCAGCGCCAGTAGCTATATTTTTGGAAGCAATCACGCAGGCACCCGGCCCGCTGGTGCTGGTGGGCAACGAGATCGGCCTGGGCGTGATTCCGCTGGGGCGCGAGGTGCGCGCCTTCGTGGATGCGTTGGGCAGTCTGAACCAGCAGGTGGCGCAGCGCTGCCAGCGGGTCACCTTGATGGCCGCTGGTTTGCCCCTGAGCCTGAAGGGTGCTGCTTGAAGCTGCCCGATCTGTTTCTGTGGCTGCTGCTATGCCTAGCTCTGCCAGCCCAGGCGCTGCAGCTTACCGACGACCGAGGCACGCTGGTGCAGTTCAGCCAGGCGCCGCAGCGCATCGTCAGCCTGCTGCCGTCCTTGACCGAGAGCATTTGCGCACTGGACCAGTGCCAGCGCCTGGTGGGTGTGGACCGCTATTCCAACTACCCGGCTAGCGTGCGCGGCCTGCCGCAGGTGGGTGGCGGGTTGGACCCGAATATCGAGGCCATTGTCGCCCTGCGGCCTGACGTGGTGGTGGTGGCCACCGCCTCGCGCGCCAGTGCGCGGCTGGAGGCTCTGGGCCTGAAGGTAGTGGCGCTGGAGCCTAAAACATCGGCCGATGTGCGCCGCGTGCTGGACAAGCTGGGCTTGCTGCTGGACGTGCCCGATGCCGCCCGCATCTGGCGGAACATCGATGCCGGCGTGGCCGCTGCTGCGCAGTCGCTGCCGGCCCGGGTTAAAAACACGCGGGTGTATTTCGAGGTGAATGCCGCGCCCTATGCCGCCGGCACCGCGTCCTTCATCGGTGAAACCCTGGCCCGCCTGGGCGCGCAAAACGTGGTGCCCGCCGCGCTGGGCCCATTCCCCAAGCTAAACCCCGAATTTGTGGTGCGCGCCAACCCCGACCTCATCATGGTCGGCGACCGCAATGCGCTGAACATGGCGCAGCGCCCCGGCTGGGCTGGCATACGCGCCATCCGTGAAAAGCGTGTTTGCGTTTTCACGCCCGAGCAGTCGGACACCCTGGTGCGCCCCGGCCCGCGCATGGCCGAGGCGGCGCGAACCATGGCCGCCTGCCTGCAGGACAAAGCTCCGTGAACCCACGCAAAGCCTGGCCCACAGCTGCGGTGTTGCTGCTGTTGTCCGTTGTCTTGTTGCTGGTCGGCGCCAGCATTGGCAGCACCGGGCTGGACAGCCTGCTGGCCGCGCGCCATGACCCGGTGGCGCTGCAGATTCTGTGGGACATCCGCTTGCCGCGCACCCTGGGTGCCTGGCTGGCAGGGGCCTTGTTTGCACTGGCTGGTGCGGTGGCGCAGGGCCTGTTCCGCAACCCACTGGCCGACCCGTATCTGCTGGGCAGCGCGTCCGGCGCTTCGCTGGCGATTGCCGTGGCCCTGGCGCTGCTGGGCGTGTCACCCGCCGCCACCGCCTGGTTGGTGCGCCTGGGGTTGACCGGTGCGGCGTTCGCCGGCGCGGTGGGCGGCGTGCTGCTGACCCTGGTGCTGGCGCGTGGTGTGCAGCACACGCTGCGCCTGCTGCTGGCCGGCGTCATCGTTGGCGTGGTGCTGGGCGCCGCCAAAGACCTGGTGCTGCAGGCCGTGCCCGAGATTTTGAGCGCCAGCGTGGGCTTCAACCTGGGCACCACCGGCTTCATAGGCTGGAGCGCGTGTGTGCTGATGGCCGGCGTGTGGGCGCTGTGCCTGCTGGTGGCCTGGATGTTGGCGCCGGTATTGGACGGCCTGAGCCTGGGTGAGGCCACCGCGCGCAGCCTGGGCCTGCCGCTGTCGCAGATGCGGGCCGCGCTGATTGCGGTGCTGGCGCTGGCCACTGGCACGGCCGTGGCGCAGAGCGGCATGATCGCCTTCGTCGGCCTGGTGGCTCCGCACCTGGCGCGCTCGCTGGTGCCGACCACGCACGGCCGCTGGATGGTTTTGTCCAGCCTGACAGGCGGCGTATTGCTGATGGCGGCCGACATCCTGGCGCGCTGGCTGACTGCTCCGCAAGAACTACCGGTGGGCGTGTTGACGGCCGCACTGGGCGGCTGCTATCTGCTCTGGCGCATGCACAAGCGCACGGTGGGTGTGCTATGAAAAAAATAGCTATCTGCGCAAGTGGAATCTGCGCCAGCCTGGGAAATGTGCCTGTGCTGCACGGTATCGACCTGGCGTTGGGCGCAGGCCGCTGGACCAGCATCGTCGGCCCCAATGGCGCGGGCAAATCCACCTTGCTGAAGGTGCTGGCCGGCCTCTTGCCCTGCACCGGCAGCGTTGAGCTGCTGGGCCAGCCTTTGGCCGCCTTGTCGGGCCGTCAGCGCGCACAGCAGTTGGCCTGGCTAGGGCAGGGCGAAAGTGGTGAGGGCAGCGCAGATGATTTGACGGTGTGGGACGTGGCCATGCTGGGCCGCCTGCCGCACCAGCTCTGGCTGGCCGCACCCAGCGCCGCCGACCGTGCCGCCGTAGAGCAAGCCCTGCGCGCCACCCAGGCCTGGGACTGGCGCGCCCGCAACCTGGGCCAGCTGTCCGGCGGCGAGCGCCAGCGTGTGCTGCTGGCGCGGGCCTTGGCGGTGCAGGCCCCCGTGCTATTGATGGACGAGCCCCTGGCCAACCTGGACCCTCCCCACCAGACCGATTGGTTGCTGCTGGTGCGTGCGCTGCTGGCGCGCGGCCACACCGTGGTCAGCGTGCTGCACGAGGTGTCCATGGCCTTGCAGGCCGACGACATGCTGGTGCTGGCCCAGGGCCGGGTGCTGCACCAGGGCGCTTGTGGCGATGCGGCCACACAGCGCGCGTTGGAGCAGGTGTTTGACCAACGAATCACCGTACAGCGCATAGCCAACCAGTGGGTTGCGCTACCAAAATTAGAGTAAACAGAATGAACGACCACGCCTTCAGCGCGCCCGAGCGCCAAGCCGTCTACCGCGCCATCTACGAGCGGCGCGACATGCGCCATTTCAACGGCGGCGAGGTTGCGCCCGAGCTGCTGCGTCGCCTCTTGCTGGCCGCACACCACGGCCCCAGCGTGGGCTTCATGCAGCCCTGGCGCTTCATCCGCGTCTCGGCGCCGGCGCTGCGCCAGCAGCTGCACGCCGTGGTGGAGGTGGAGCGCGTCCGCACCGCCCAGGCCATGGGCGAGCGCGAGGACGACTTCATGCGCCTGAAGGTGCAGGGCCTGCTGGACGCCGCCGAGCTGCTGGCCGTGGTGCTGCCCGATGGGCGCGAAAAGCACATCTTCGGCCGCCGTACCCTGCCGCAGATGGACCTAGCCTCCACCTCCTGCGCCATCCAGAACCTGTGGCTGGCGGCGCGCGCCGAGGGCCTGGGCATGGGCTGGGTGTCGATCTTCGACCCGCTCACCGTGGCCGAGGTGCTGGGCCTGCCCGCAGGTGCCGAGCCGGTGGGCCTGCTGTGCCTGGGGCCGGTGGCCCAGTTCTACGATCGGCCCATGCTGGAGGAAGAAAACTGGGCCCGCCGCGAAGCCCTGGCCGACCTGGTGTTCGACGACCAGTGGGGCCAGGCATCCACCTTGTTCGCAGAGGGAAAATAGCCTTTATGCAGATCCGTAGCTACCAAACCTCCGACGCAGCCACCGTGGTCGCCCTGTGGCAGGCCTGCGGCCTGACCCGCCCCTGGAACGACCCCTACAAAGACATTGCCCGCAAGTTGCAGGTGCAGCCCGAGCTGTTTCTGGTGGGCGAGCTGGACGGTCAACTGATCGCATCGGCCATGGCCGGCTACGACGGCCACCGTGGCTGGGTCAACTACCTGGCCGTGGCGCCTAGCCACCAGCGCCGCGGCTATGCGGCCCAATTGATGCAGCACATCGAGCAACAGCTGCTGGTGCTGGGCTGCCCCAAGCTGAACATGCAGGTGCGCACCAGCAACAGCGCCGTGCTGGCCTTTTACCGCCGCCTGGGCTACGCGCAGGACGAGGCCGTGAGCCTGGGCAAGCGCCTGATTCCCGACGGCCCGGCGCAGTGAGCGCGCTGAACAAACCAAGGATTTCCATGACACCCATCAGTTCCCCCGCCGACATCGCCGCATCGCTGACCGAACATTGGTCGCCCCGCGTGATCGCCGAGTTGGACGACTCGTACATCAAGGTTGCCAAGGTGCTGGGCTCCTTGGCCTGGCACAGCCATGAACATGAGGATGAGCTGTTCATGGTGCTCAAAGGCCATCTGCGCATCGAGCTGGAAACCGGCGTGGTCGATCTGTGCCAGGGCGAGATGTATGTCGTGCCCAAAGGCACGCGGCACAACCCGGTAGCGGAGGAGGAATGCCACATCATGCTGATCGAGCGCAAATCGACCCTGCACACCGGCGATGTGGCCACCGACAAGACGCGTTCGCTCGCCGACCAATTGCGGCCGCTGGCCCGTGCTTGAAAGCATGCTGCTGATTGCTCTTGTACTGCTGATAGCCCTGGTGGTGGACTGGCGCCTGGGCGAGCCGCCTAGCTGGTGCCACCCGGTGGTGTGGATAGGCAATGCCCTGGGTTGGGCTGGGCGCCGCGTGGCGCCGTTGGACGGTCCGGTGCCGGCACCCGACCCCGATTACAAGTCCTTTTGGCTGGGAGCTCTCGTTTGGTGTACGGGGGCTGCTATGGTTTGCATAGCAGCTGTGGCGGCGCAAAAAGGCCTGTTGTGGCTGCCGCAGCACTTTCACAGCCTGTGGGCCACGGCCCTGGCCGTGCTGCTGCTGGGCCTGCTGCTCAAGCCGCTGCTGGCCTGGGCCATGCTGTACAGCGAGGTGCAGGCGGTGGAAGACGCCTTGGCCCAGTCCCTGGACGCAGGCAGGGAACGGCTGTCCTGGCTGGTCAGCCGCGACGTGACGCAGCTCAGCGAAAGCGAGGTGCGTGAAAGCGCCATCGAGTCGCTGGCCGAGAACCTGAACGACTCGGTCGTCGCCCCTATCTTCTGGTTCCTGCTGCTGGGCCTGCCCGGCGCGGCGCTGTACCGCTTCGCCAATACCGCCGACGCCATGTGGGGTTACCGTGGCGTGCGCAACGGCCAGGTGTGGGAATGGGCCGGCAAATGGGCGGCCTGGGCCGACGACGTGCTGAGCTGGTTGCCCGCGCGCATCACCGCCGTGCTGTTGCTACTGGTCTCTGGCGGCCGCGGTTGGCGCGCGCTGGTCACACAAGCTGCCTACACTCCCTCTCCGAATAGCGGCTGGCCCATGGCCGCCATGGCTTTGGCGCTGGATGTGCGGCTGGGCAAGCCGGGTGTTTACATCTTGCATCCTACCGGCAGAGCACCGGGCGCGGTGGATATGTACCGGGCCGGTATCCATGCGCGTAATGCACTGCTGGCGCTGGTTTTGCTTGCGCTTCTTGCTCTGTTTTTTGTAGCGAAATGGGTTCCCTGAGATATTTATAGTCGGCGGCATCAGTGCTTTCGATAGAGCGCCGCCAACGACAAGCTCTTCAACAACACTTCCGTGTACTCGCAGAAAAAGACGAATGAAAAATCTTAACGAAACCGTGTCATCAAGGACCCGCCAGGACCAACTCATTTCCCACGGTGCCGGTCCACGGGACGGCGACAGTGATCTGTTGCAATCCATCCGGTCGCGGCTTCATCAGGCGGGCGACCTTCCCGGCGCCACGGTGGACCAACAAATTCAATTGCTAGAGGCTTTGTCCGCATTTGCGCTGGGGCGGTTCCTGCTGGAAAACCGGGGCCTGAACGCCTACTGGACGCACCAATTGGTAACTTACCGTCCTGGTAGCACTGCTACACATGCGATGACCGCTCTGGAGCATCGGATATTTGAGAAGTTGCCGGCGGTGCTGGCAACCCGGGAGCGGTTTGGCATATTTCAGCAGCAATTGCAGGCCTTGCTTCGGCCTGGGCTGGTGCTGGCGTCGGTCCCTTGCGGTTTGATGGGCGAATTGCTGCTGCTTGATTACGGCCAGCACCCGGACGTGACTCTGGTGGGCATCGATCTGGACCAGCAGGCTTTGAACGGCGCGTCAGAGCTGGCGCGGGATCGTGGGCTGACAAAGCGTTTGTCGCTCCACCTCGAAGATGCATGGACGCCGCAGCCGAACGCCACGGTGGACGTACTGACCAGCAATGGCCTCAATATCTATGAGCCAGACCACGTCCGCGTAACGGCTTTATACCGGTCGTTCTTCGATATGCTGAAGCCGGGTGGCACGCTCATCACCAGCTTCTTGACGCCGCCGCCCGCCTTGTCCGCTGAATCTCCGTGGAACATGGCGGAAGTGGACTCGGAATCGTTGGCGCTGCAGCATGTGATGTTTGTGCGTGTCATTGAGGCAAAGTGGAGTGCCTTCCGTACCCATGCACAAACGATGGTCCAGCTGCAGGATGCCGGCTTTGCCGATATCCGCTTCATCGATGACCGCGCCCGGATGTTCCCCACCGTGGTCGCGCAGAAGCCGCTCTGACGATGCTTGCGCCGGCCATTCGTCTGGTCATTCAGGTAGATTTACCTTTCACGTCTATTCCATCTGCGCAGCGTGCTATATATTTGATAGTGCAATGACTTCGCTATTCACCCACGGCGGCCCGGATGCGTTGGGCGTACCACGTTGGGATTTTTCCACCAACAGCAACGCCTGCGGTCCGTGCCCGCACGCCTTGGCCGATCTGCAGCAGGCTGACGCCACGCGCTATCCGGACCCGCACTACACGGCCCTGAAAGAGCAGCTGGCAGCCTTTCACGGCGTGGGCACGCAGCGCGTCCTGCTGGCAGGCAGTGCCAGCGAGTTCATCCACCGTATCAGCGCTGTGCATCAGCGCCAGCGCGTGTACCTGCCGAAGCACCATTACGGCGACTATCTGCAAGCCGCCCAGGCCTGGGGGCTGACACAGGCCGATGCACCCCAAGCCCAGTTGCTGTGGGCTTGCGAGCCGTCCAGCCCCTTGGGGCAGGCCCATCCTGGTTTGGCGGACATGGTGGACGGCTTGCGGCCCAACCAGCAGCTGGTGCTGGACTGCGCCTATGCCCCGTTGCGCCTCGACGGCGCCCCGAGCCTGGATGCCACCCAGCGCGACCGGGTCTGGCAGATGTGGACGCCCAACAAGGCCCTGGGCCTGACAGGCATACGCGCGGCTTACGTGATCGCGCCGCTAGGCGCGGATGTGCAGGCCGTGTCCATGCTGTGCCCGTCCTGGCCGGTGGGCGCGCACGGTGTGGCCATGCTGCAAGCCTGGTGCCGCCCGGCTAGCCAGCAGTGGCTGGCGCAGAGTCTGGTAAAGCTGCGGGCCTGGAAGGCCCGGCAGATCATCCTGTGTCGCACCCTGGGCTGGGAATGCCTACCCAGCAGCGCGAACTTCTTTTGCACCCGGCCCAGCGGGGACGATTTACCGCTGCGCCTGCAGCGTTTGCGCGCGCGGGGTATCAAGCTGCGGGATGCGGCGTCTTTTGGCTTGCCGGGTTATGTGCGGCTGGGGGTGCTGCCGCCGTTGGGGCAGGATGCGTTGGCGTTGCCGGGGTAAGGGGCGTTAGATCTTGGGGAGATTGCCGCTTCCTGTCGGCTAGATTGATAGAGCCGTGCTCGTAGATGTAGTAGCGTATCGACCTGAACGGGTTAGAGCTCACGTTTCTCGCGCTTCAGCTTTTGAGTTATGTACACGATAGATGTTGCTGCAAACTCTAGAAAAAATTCGGCCTCAGCTTTTGTTAGGCCCGATGCAACAGTGCCTCCGTGCCGAACAAAAGCCTTGTTGCTGATGGCTCCGTAGGCCTGACTTACTAGGCGCTCAATATCTGGATCGAGATTGGCTTGTTTGATGATCTTTCCCAGGGTTCCATTTGGTTCTTTCAGTAAGACCATCAGGCTGGACTCTACGGCGTTGATGGACTCCTTGACCGAGTTTTCGAAGTCAGGAGTTGCAGAGTAAATGAAGTTCTTTGCTTTCAGCCATTGCGCTCGTATTGGATTCAGTTCATCTGAGAGGGCTTCATTTGCTTTACCCCAGTTCTTGGAGGATGGCGCATGGCGCTGGATTCGTTTGAGATCAAGCAGGACATCGGCGTATAGCTCTTCGACATAGACTCGACGACTCGAATAGGTCTTCATTTCCTGCAGCTTGCAGAAAGCGTAAAAAACTTCTAGTGATCTGTGTGGATTCGGATTGGCGTACTTGGCATCTTCAAGTTCAATAGTCACTTCGCCATACAGTTCACGATACGCATGAGGTTGATCTGAAGTGCGTCCATCGGTGGCATATGCGACCATCAGCGACTGCAGTTGCACGACCTTCGCGCCGAGTTCGATTGCTTTTTTAGTCTCCACCTAAGCGCTCCCGACGTCTTCGTGATGTACACCGTAATCTGAGAGGTTTAAGTCGACTGCTGAGGTTTAAGAAATGCATCGAAATCCTGAAGGTGGCAGGCTTTGCGTGTTGTGCCCTTGTCTGATGCGGGCATAGAAGTTTGGACAAATCCCGCATTCAAGGCCCGCCGTTGAGGGGGCGTTCGACGAATTTGTTAATCATCATTTATGACTCGTTATGCAGAGCGAGATAAATGAATTTATCCGCAATGTTGAAGAGCATCTCCTGTCTGGGTTTGGATGATGCTTGATTAATCGATGAATTTTCCCGGATCTTGAAGATAACCCGCTTGACATTGGATGCTCGTGACAAATCAATTGCATTGAGCGTCGCTATTAGGCACTGATTCAGATCGTGATCTGGCTTAGCAAGCTCAGCCAATGCGGTGCTATGCAATAGGCGTAATTCTTCGATGCTTGCGGACGTCAAACACGAATCGGACATTGCTTCATCGATGTCGAAAGCACTTCGCGTACGGGCAACCAAGTACGCTAAATTGACCGCATTAGAAACTCTCATGGTCGTTGTCACCTCGATTAGGCGCACGTAGCTTTGGTGCCAAGTCGATCCAAAGAGATCATTGCAGACGGATGCGACTTCGAAGGACGTGGCCTCTTTCGCGCGAATAATGTCCGAACTAGTGGGTGCGGTTATGGCGGTATACATTGGTTTAAAACGTCCATCCGAATTTTTTGAAATTGGTTTTTAGACTGACTTTTCGTCGGGTGGGCCTGTTTGTGTACAGGTATAGAAGTTTTGAAAAACCCGACCCTTTAAGGCGTGAGCCACTATAGCCCGGCGTAACCGATCGGTTTCCGGCCCGCATGTATCTTCCCCTCAAAAATGTGGAACTACCCAGTGCTCTATTTTTTATAGCTGCTTGCGTAGGTTGAATTTGCGCTGGAGCCTGTTTTTATTTGAAGATTTATGTGCGGTTTGGGGTAGTGTGGATGGTGCCTGACGTCCATCCGATCCCCGGCCGGGAGTTCGCCCCGGCGGGCGAGTAACTTGTTCTTTTGCGCAAAAGAAAAGTCACCAAAAGAAAGGCGCCCCCACTGTCTGCGCCCTCCGCTGACGCTACGGGAACCTGCGGTGCGCGCTTTGTGCGGGGTCTGGCTAAACTCGCCTGCGGCTCAGACAACGCCAGCCCTGATCCGCCCAAAGCTGTGCTCCTCGGCGCATACAGAGGGGGACCCCGGGGATCGGGATCGGTGGCGCTGTGCGCCACATCGCGCCTAGGGCGCGAGGTTGTTGCAGCCCGGCGCAGCCGGGCTGGCTGTTTGGCTGTCCGTTCCCACGCCGTGTGGCGTCGGCGAGTAGCGCAGGGCTGGGCGGATCAGGGCCCGCGATTGTTTGAGGCCGCAGGCCGAGTTCGAGCGGGACCCCGACCAGACCGAGCAACGCAGCGTACCCCGTAGCGCAGCGCAGGGGGCGACGACTTCGGCTCGCCTTTCTTTGGGTTACGTTTCTTTGGCGACGCAAAGAAAGGTGACTGCGCCGCCGGGCGCACGTCCCGGCCAGGGATGTTGGCCGCACCAACCAAATCCAAAGGCTCAAGCCAAATCGACCGCTAGCGCAGAATTTACCTACGCAAGAAGCCGCGATTTTTATAGCAAATCAACCGACCTTGCAGCGGACGCACAAAGCCTAAATCTGCACCACCAGCCCAGTACGAGTCGCCTCCGAAATGGCCTCTGTCACGCGCAGGTTCTGCACGCCGTCGCGGGCGCTGACCAGGGGGGCGGCTTTGCCTTCTATGACGTCGGCGAAGTGGTTCATCTGGTGCTTCAGTGGGTCGTCGCGCACCATGCCGATAGTGCCTACCTCAAACTCCTTCCACCACGAGCGGTCTTCGGGGCGAGGGTAGGTTTTGATGCGCATGGTGGGCACGGCCAGGCTGCCCTGGGTGCCGGCGATGTGGTAGCAGTCCTCGTCGGTGTAGGTGGTGTAGGCCTTGTTTTCCTGGCTGGTTTGCTCCCAGCTGCGGGCGCTGGCGGCGGTGTCGGACAGCATGAAGCTGCCCAGCACGCCGTTGGCAAAGCGCAGGTTGATGGCCACCGTGTCTTCCACCGCGAAGCCGCGCGTGGCGTTGCTGGCAAAGGCCTGCACGGCGCTGATGTCGCCGCACAGCATGCGCAGGTTGTGCACCTCGTGGATCAGGTTGATGAGAATGGGGCCACCGCCGGCCTGGGTGCGCCAGGGGCCGTTGGCAAAGTAGTCGTCGGGTTTGTAGAACTGGGCGCTGCCGGTCACGCTGACCAGGCGGCCCAGTTGGCCGCTGTCCACCACCTGCTTGGCCTTGGCCATGATGGGGCTGTGGGCGCGGTGGTGGCCTATGAGCACCCGGGCCTGCGTGTCTTCCACCACTTTTTGCAGTTGCAGCCCTTCCGCCAGGGTGGTGGCAATGGGCTTTTCCAGCAGGATGGGCATGCCGGCGGCGATGCATTCCAGCGCCTGCGGCACGTGCAGGTGGTTGGGCGTGGCCAGCAGCACGCCGTCGGGCCGGGCCTGGGCCAGCAGATCGGCCAGCGAGGTGAACAGCGGCACGCCGGCTTGCGTGGCGATGGCGACTGCGCCGGGCGAAGGGTCCACGATGGCCGACAGCACGCAGCGCGGGCTGCGCGCCAGCACGGCGATATGGGCCATGCCGATCATGCCGGCGCCGGCCACGGCGATACGGAGCTTGGGAGAAGAAGTCATGGTGTTGCTGGTGAAGGAATGCGGCATGCTACTCACAACCCATGCATTTGTAATTAGCCTGAGACATGATTCACAATTAACGGATGGTGAACAATCAATGGTGAATATGCAGTGGGAGTTGATCGACCTGTGTGTGTCGATTGCCGACGCAAGCGAAACGGCGTTTTTGCCACTGCTTATTGAAATCAGGTGTATTTGGATGTCTTAAGCTCGAATCATGCTTGGTTATATAAGATTAAACTACCTATTGCCTTAATGGTTTTAATCGACTTCGGCTTATTTTTTGCAGAATGCTATTTTAATTGATTTGCGATATTATTTTCATGAAATTGATTACTTATTGTTTTGGGTTGAGGATAAATTAATTCAAATTTAATCCATGCTGCAAAATAAGCAGAATTTAATTGCGTTTGCAGCTAGATTATTTCAAGATTGGGTTTTGGGATTTTATTATCAGCACAATTCTGATTGATTGTTATATGTCGCATGTCAAAAATTTTTATTTTTTAATTTGCCTTTATTTTTTTCTAATTCAAGATGGCTCTGCGCAAGATTACGGTGGTATCGCTAAGGGTGCCGCAATAAGTTTTTTTGCCTTTATCGAGATCTCGGTAGTTTTATTATTTATTGCGTTTGCTGTTCTATCTTTAATATTTTATCCCCGTGAAAATTTTTCTTTAAAAAGAAGATTGCTTATCGGGTTTGTATTGGGATTAATTTTGCCAATCGCTTTCATTTGTGCATATGTGTTCATGAATGATGAAAGTCAGAAATATCAGGCTGCACATAGAACTGAATTCTGTGAGATCACATTTCATAATTCAAATGAAAATTTTGAATATAAAACGCGAATCCGGCTCAAAGATCACTGGCTTAGAAAATTTTCAGATGAAAGTCTGCGGGCAAGTGACCACGCCGAGACGATATACATCAATGGGGGTGTAAGTACATTTGCCCCCAAAATTTTTGAAGGTTTTTCAAAATTGAAGTCCCTAAATATTCAGTCTAAGGAGATGAAATATATACCGGTTGCTACCTTGAAAAATCTGAATCAGCTTAAATCTCTCAACATCTCTTATGCTGATTTGGCAAGCATTCCGGATAAGAGTTTTTGTGGGCTAGAAAATCTGCTGAACTTAAACTTAACGCATAACCAGACTCTTGAAATTCAGGAGCATGCTTTGGTGGGGTTGCCCAACGTTGAAAGTGTAGAGCTATTTGGAAATAACTTTGTGGGCGTGCCTCTCGCAGCACTGCGTGAGCTTCCTCGCCTTCGGATTTTAGGACTGAGTAAAAATAAGTTTGTATCCATTCCGAAGCATGCTTTCGATGGTTTGAAAAATTTAGAATTTATCGATATCAATCAAATGCATAGCCTGAAAAATATCGAAGCTGGTGCGTTTGCAGGTTTACCAAAACTAAAACAGATTGATTTGTCATACACCGGAATAAAAAAAGTTTCTCGGTCTGCGATCGGGGCACCGGCCCATTGCAAAATTGTCGGTGTTGAGAAAGTTGTTAACTAGGCCTCCCTACTTTTTTCGTAGCGGGGCGTCATTGGGCCCGGGCCAGGTCAGCAGATTGGCCAGCGAGGTATACAGCGGCAGGCCGGCTTGCTCGGCGTCGGCCATGGCAATACGGAGCTTGGGGGAAGAAGTCATGCTGCCTTTGGTGTGGGAATGCGGCATGCTGCTCACAACCCATCTATTTGTAATTGGCATTGAACTTGATTGACGATTAACGAATGGTGAACAATCAATGGGAGTTGATCGACCTGCGTGTTTTTTGCTGCGTGGCGCGGCGCAGCAGCTTTAATGCGGCGGCGGTGGAGCTGGGCATTTCCCCTGCCTATGTGAGCAAACGCGTGGCCGGGCTGGAGCAGGCCCTGGGGCTGGCGCTGTTCCACCGCACCACGCGGCGGGTGTCGATCACCGATGAAGGTGAGACGGCGCTGCTGTGGGCGCGCAAGGTGCTGGACACGGCCGACAGCCTGAGTCAGGAGGTGGGCCGCACCCGGGCCACGCCCTCGGGCGCGCTGCGCATCAGCACCAGCCTGCGCCTGGGCCGCAACCACGTGGGCCATATCCTGGCGCAACTCAAGCGGCTGTACCCGGCGCTGGATATTTGGCTGGAGCTGGTGGACCGCCGGGTCGATGTGCTGGGCGAGGGCTTTGACATCGACATCCGCGTGGGCGACATCAGCGAACCCTATCTAGTGGCGCACCCTGTGGCCAACAGCGTGCGCGTGCTGTGCGCCGCGCCCAGTTACCTGGCGCGGCGCGGTACGCCCAAGACCCTGGCCGACCTGGCCCAGCACGACTGCCTGCTGTTCCGCGACCGCGACCAGGCCTACGGTGTGTGGCGGTTGCAGGGCCCGCAGGGCGTGGAGTCGGTCAAGGTGACCAGCACCCTGGGGTCCAACCACAGCGATGCGGTGCACAACTGGGCGGTGGACGGCCACGGCATTGTGCTGCTGTCCAGCTGGGACGTAGCCGCCCGTCTCAAAGACGGCAGCATGCAGCGCGTGCTACCGGCTTACCACCAGCAGGCCAATGTGTGGGCCGTGACGGCTACGCGGTTAGGCAATTCGGCCAAGCTGAAGGTCTGCGTGGACTACCTGGTGCAGGAGCTGCAAAAGGGGGAGTTCGCGCTGGAGGTGTTTGGGGCTTGAGGGGCGCTTGCCCAGCTTAGTGCCATGAAGGAAATCATATGCTCGTTCGAAATTTCGACGCTACTGACCTCTACACAGTCCACCAGTTGCTGCTTGTCAGCGGGTGGGGCCATCGTGTGGAAGCCCAGGACGATTTGGCCAGGCTGATTGCTGCATCTCAGCGCACAGCTGTTGCTGTAGTGGATGAGCAAGTTATCGGCTTTGCCCGCGCCATCACGGACGGCATTTCAAACGGCTATCTGTCTATGGTGGTTGTCGCGGATGGGTTTCGGCGAAGAGGCGTCGGCCATGCGCTGGTTGAGCACATCGTAGGGCAGGATGAATCCATTACCTGGGTATTGCGCGCCGGCCGAGAGGGGGCATCTCAATTCTTCGCAAAGCAGGGCTTTAACGAGTCTGCGGTAGCGATGGAGCGGAAGCGACGGTTGCGACGTATGGCGCGTGGTGCGAAGTAGGATGCTGCCAGCGCCCAGCGTTACAGGCTTTGGGCTGTGCGCGCAGCGAAATCAGATTTCCAATTCAACGGGCAATATCAAACCAATCGGCAGGACGGAATGAAGCTAGTCATAGTCGGCAATAGTGGGAGCGGAAAAACCTGGCTGGCTAAAGGCTTGGCTGCAATAGCATCGGTGCCGGTAGTCCATCTGGATGAATTGTTCTGGCAAGCAGGAGTTTTTGACCTAAAGCGGCCGGAGCCTGAGGTGGCATTTCTCATGGGCAGCGCCCGGGCCCAACCGGGCTGGGTTGTGGAGGGCGTTTTTGGGGAGTTGGCCGCGCCATTTCTGCAAGATGCCAGCGCACTGATTTGGCTGAATCTGGATTGGGGCATATGTGAAGCCAGGTTGCGCGCCAGAGGTTCAGAGAGCAAGGCCCATATGGGCAGAGCGCAATCCGAGGCGGGGCTGGCCAGATTGCTGGCGTGGGCCTCGACTTACCCAACCCGAGGCGATGCACGCTCCCTTGCAGGCCACCAGGCTTTGTTCACGCAGTTTGCGGGGTCAAAAGCCTGCCTCCGTAGCGAGGCCGAGGTTTCTGATTTGCTTGCCGCTGCAAATCGTGGAGAGGACCTTGCCAAGGTTCTACAAACCTTTGTGTCTACGCGCCTGCCCTCCGCTTAAATGAAAACGTGGTGACCTGGGCAAGGCGGGTTGCCCCGGTCAATACAACCGTATCGCCATGTCGAAGTACCAGGTGCGGCGTATTTCGATCACGTCGAATTCGCGGGCCAGGGCGGGTTGGAAGGCCTGGTAGTTGGCCTGGCCGTAGATGATGCGGCGAATTGCCTCGTCGATGGCCGGCACGCCGCTGGAGATGACGAAGCTTACCGACTCTACCGAGCCATCGCTTCGAACAGCCACCAGCACCAGGGGATCGGCATGGGGCTGCTTGACGACTTGGCGGACTGCCGCATCGAAGGTCATGGGGGACTCGATTTTTCGGGTCCAGGCTTCGGCGTACCGAACCATTTCCTCGTTGGTGTCGATGCGGCCGAAGATCCTGCCTCGGCGTGCGCTGCTCCACGACGATGGCAGTGAGGAGGACGCGCGTGCGGCATCTGCCGCCGCGCGCTTATCGGCTTCTTCGTTCAGCTGCCGTCCTATGGCCTTGAGTTTTTCTTCGCGCTGTTCGGCGGCCAGGCGCGTGGCTTCTTGTTTGGCGGTCTCGGCCCGGGCGGCTTCCTGGCGGGCTGCGTTCTGGCGGGCTGCGTTCTGGCGGTCGGCTTCGGCACGTTCGGCATTGGCGGCGTTGGTCGCCTCCTGCTGGGCCGCTTCTTGCCGCACCGCAGCCTGCTTCGCAGCTTCTTGCCGTTCTGCCTCTTGTTTGGCCTCTTGCTTAGCGGCTCCGGCCCTTGCCGCCTCTTGCTGCGCCGCTTGGCGTTCTGCCTCGCGTCGCGAGGCTTCTGCTTTGGCGGCCTCCTGGCGTGCAGTTTCCTGCTTGGCCGCTTCGGTACGTGCTGCCTCTTGTTTGGCAGCCTCGGTCCTTGCCGCCTCCTGGCGCGCGGCAGCTTGGTGTTCGGCCTCGGCGCGAGCGGTTTTGGCCGCTTCCTGCTGGGCGGCCTCTTGCCGTGCAGCCGCTTGCTTTGCCGCGTCCAGGCGCTCGGTTTCCCGCCGTGCGGCTTCTACCTTGGCGGCCTCCAGGCGGGCCGCCTCTTGCTTGGCAGCCTCGGCCCGGGCGGCTTCTTGCCGGGCTGCGGCTTGGCGCTCGGCTTCTACGCGTGCGACAGCTTGTTTTGCGGCTTCCAGGCGTTCGGCTTCTGCCTTGGCTGCGGCCTGGCGTTCTGCCTCCCGACGCGCGGCTTCGATCCTGGCTGCCTCTTGGCGCGCAGCCGCCTGCTTGGCGGCTTCCATGCGCTCGGTTTCTTGCTTGGCTGCTTCGGCCCGCGCAGCCTCCAGGCGTGCAACTTCCTGGCGTGCAGCGGTTTGGCGTTCGGCTTCGGCGCGTGCCGCCTTGGCGGCATTTGCGGCCTCTTGTTGGGCTGCCTCTAGCCGTGCGGCGGCTTGTTTGGCTGCCTCCAGTCGCTCGGTTTCCTGCTTGGCGGCCTCGGCCCGGGCCGTTTCTAGCCGCGCAGCGTCCTGGCGTGCGCTGGCCTGGCGCTCGGCCTCTTGGCGTTCACGCTCCTGCTTTGCGGCTTCGACTCGGGCGGTTTCCAAACGCTCGGCTTCGGCGCGGGCGACGGTCAGGACCTGTTGTTGCGCCTCGGCCTGTGCGGCTTCCTGGCGGCTGGTTTCTTGCCGTAGCGTCTCCTGGCGCGTGGCTTCGGCCCGGGCCGTTTCCTGGCGGAGGGCGTCTTGGCGCAAGCTCTCTTGGCGTTCTGCTTCCTGCCTGGTCGTTTTGGCGCGCGCGGCCTGGGCTTCTTCCTGTTGTGTGGCGGCGAGGGCGGCGGCTTGTTGCGCAGCCTCCAGGCGTGCGACTTCTGCGCGGGCTGCCTCCAGGCGAGCCGTAGCCTGACGCTCGGCTTCCTTTTGCCGTGCCTCCTGTCGAAGGGCTTCGGCTACCGCAGCGGCCTGGCGGGCAGCTTCTTGCCGGGCGAGTTGGGCGGCGTCTTGCTGCTTGGCTTTCAGGTGTGCCGCCTCTTGCTGCACCGTCTCTTGTGCGGGCGTTGGCAGCGCGATCCAAGTGGCGCCGTCGGGGGGCGTTGATGCTGTTTCGATTGTGTCTGTGGGCTCGGGGGGCGGCGTGGGCTGGTTATCCGTTCGTGGGCTTTCGGCTATGGCAGTACTGCGGGCGAGTGGTGCCGCAGGTGTTGTACCTGCGGGCTCCGCGGTGCTGGCCCCGGTGTCCGGTGGAGGCTCTGTGCTAGAGGGCTCCGCCGCATCGAGCACGATGCGCAGTGCCGGTACCGCGCCGCGTCGTTCTTCCCAGGGGAAACCGAAACCCGGCAGTCCGCCTTCCTGGCCGTCGAAGGTCAAGCTGAGTAGCAGCGCATGGAACAGCAAGGAAATCAGCAGGCCCATGGGTAGCCGCGCGCGCGCATGCGTGCTGGGGCCTAGCCATTGCTCATCTATTGAAATAGGTGCTGCTTCTATTGACACGTGTTGATTGGCCCTACAGCCGTGCAAGGGCTGCCGGAGATATGCTGCAGCGATGAATGTAGCCGGTGCAGCCAACCCAAACGCGATGTTGTGGAAACTTTGCTGGTGGGTATATCCAATGAGAGGCTATTCGGCCAAGCTTCATCCATGCTTTCACAGTTCGAAATAAATCACCAATCAAAATCATGACCTCAACCATAATGGGATGCGGTTAGACATGTGATGGAGACAACGAAGGAGCCTGGACAAATGGGCATTCAAACCAGCATCCGCAGGGCGCAGTCCTGTGCTGTAGACGCGGTCGAGGCTGTGCGCGAATTTCATCAGGCCGTCGTCCAGGAAAACATTGCGCTCGTTGTTTTCTTTTGCTTTGGTACTTACGACTTGGAGTCGGTTGCCGCTGAAATGCGGCGGCTGTTTGACGGGGTTCAAGTCGTGGGGTGTACCACTGCGGGTGAAATTGGGCCCCAAGGCTACCGCGAGCGTAGCCTGAGCGGGGTGAGCTTTTCTGCCAGCGAATTCCATGCTGTCAGTGGTTGCATTGACCGCTTGCAGCAATTCACCAGTAGTACGGGATATTCCACTGTACAGACCCTGCTGCAAGCATTGGAAGCCCGGGCTCCACATGCGGACGCGAGCAACAGTTTTGCCTTTATGCTGATTGATGGTATGTCGGCACGTGAGGAGCTTGTGACCCATACATTGCAGAGGGCCCTGGGTGATATTGCGTTGGTTGGCGGTTCTACAGGCAATAACCTCAAATTCCGCAATACGCATGTTTATTTTCAGGGGCAGTTTTATTTGGACAGCTCGGTGTTGGTGTTGGTAAATACGCGGCTGCCGTTCAAGCTATTCAAGACGCAGCACTTTGTCGCTACCGAAGAAAGGATGGTGGTCACCGAGGCCGACCCCGCGCGTCGCTTGGTAATGGAGATCAACGGTTTGCCAGCGGCACAGGAATATGCCCGCATGTTAGGGATTGATGCGAATGACCTAACTTCCGCCTGTTTTGCCGCCAACCCTGTGGTGGTGGTGATAAATGGAGCAAACTATGTGCGCTCCATCCAGAAAGCAAATCCCGATGGCAGTCTGACCTTCTTTTGCGCCATAGAAAGTGGCCTTGTGCTACGAACGGCGAAGGGCATAGATATCGAGGAAAACCTCAAGCAAGCCTTTGCGCGGGTACGCAGCCAAATCGGTCCACCGCAACTGGTTCTGGGTTTCGACTGCATATGGCGCAGACTTGAAATGTCACACCAACAGAAAGATCGTATCAACGAAGTCCTGGTGGACAACCATGTCATCGGCTTCAATACCTATGGTGAGCAATACCATGGTGTGCATGTCACCCAGACTTTTGTCGGTATTGCCATTGGCGTCAATGAGTATGGGAGCACCGATGCCTGACCAAGTGGCAACGCAGACGGGCTCTGGCGACGATGCCTTGAGGGGGGAAATTGCGCGCCTGAACAAAATCATCCGTGCGTTGATGGACCGTGCGGAACGTAGTGCCAGCACGCTTGGCTCCGACTATGGCTTGTTTCAGAACACCGTCATGCTGGAGGAATTGGTGCATAGCCGGACGCAGGAACTGGAGCTTGCCTTACGTGAAAATGAGAAGATCAATCGCGCCCTGCGAGTGTCGGAGACACTATTTCGTGGTTTAGTGAACATGTCTTTGGTGGGCATTGTCATTGTCGAGGACGGAGTCATCAGCTATGCCAATGCCAAGTTCGCTGAAATTTTTGGCTATTCAGAAGACGAGGTTGTGGGATTGGCACCCACGAACTTTGTGGTCGAACAAGACCGTCCTTTGGTCGCAGAAAACGTTCGGAAACGGCAGTGTGGAGAAGTTGACCGTGTTCACTACACATTCCGTGGCTTGCGCAAGGACGGCGTTGAAATAATTGTCGAAAACCATGGCAGCGGGATGGATGTTGGAGGGAAACGGCAGCTCATCAGTGTGCTCATGGACATCAGCGAACGAACCCGTGCTGAGAGCAATCTTCGGGCTTTGCAGGAGGAGTTACGCGAGCTGGCCATTCATGATCCTCTGACCGGTCTATATAACCGCCGCTACCTGGAGACAGCCTTGGAACGTGAACTTGTCGCGGCCCGGCGCCATGCGTATTCCGTCAGCGTGGTCATGGGAGACCTGGACCATTTCAAGCGTGTCAATGACCAGTATGGACATTTGGCGGGTGACGAGGTGCTGAGGATCTTCGGCAATTTGATGAAGCAACATGCTCGGGGTAGTGATATTTATTGTCGATACGGCGGGGAAGAGTTTTTGCTGGTTATGCCAAATACGGCGCAGGGTTCCGCAGTAGATAGAGCCGAGCAACTGCGCGGTGCGATGGCAGGTGCGCCAGTACCTTATGCCGATTCTCTGATTAAAGTCACTGCTTCATTTGGAGTCGCCACGTTTCCCCGCGATGGTGACAGCGGCGACGCTTTAGTGGGTGCCGCTGACCGAGCGTTGTATGCGGCCAAGGCGGCCGGCCGCAATTGCGTCATGGTCGCGGACAAAGAGGATTAGCCAGCCCCCTCTCAAGGGTTGTTTTGTCTGTAGCCTGCCTAGGATCTTCAGAGTGGCGCTGCCAGGCTGGCGAGAAGTGCGTATTGTTGCTACGCAGCGGCCGCCCATTCGCCCAGAACGAATGGGTTATGTAGAGGCCGATTTAGCGCCCAAGCTCAGGCCACCCAACCCAGCAGATGGTGCATGGCCCACAGCAGGCTGCTGATGGTGAAAAACGAGCTGACGGTTGCCACCAGCAGGGCGGCGGCGGTGAAGCCTTCCAGCCCGTATTTCTGCGCGACCACCGGGTAGATGCTGAGCATGGGCATGGCGGCGAACAGCACGGCGGCGATGCGCAGCTCGGGCGCCACAACCAGCCCGGCGGGCAGCAGCCACAGCATGGTGAATACGGCCAGCGGGTGCAGCAACAGCTTGCCGCAGGCCACCCAGGCCAGGTCGCGGCGCACGCCGGCCAACTTCAAACCGACCAGGCTGCCGCCGATGACGAACAGCGCCACCGGGCTGGAGGCGGTGGCCACGATTTGCACGGTTTGCGCCAGCACGGCGGGCAGTTGCAGGCCCAAAAGCGAGAAGCAAAAGCCGGCCAGTATGGCCAGCACCAAGGGGTTTTTCAGCAGGTTGCGCAGGCTGTTCAGCAGGGTGTGGTGCCAGCGCTGGGCGGCGTCCTGGCCTTCGTTGTCGGCCATGGCGAAGCACAGGGGCAGCACCAGCAGGTTCTCGACCAGCATGGTCAGGGCCAGGGCCACGCCTGCCGTGGGGCCCAGCAGCTGCAGCACGATGGGGTAGCCCACAAAGCCGCTGTTGGATGCGGCCATGCCCAGGCTTTGCATGGTGGCCAGCGGCATGCTTTGGCGGCGCAGCCGCAGCCCGACCAGCATGCCGATCAGCACTACGGTCAGTGAGCCGGCGGCGTAGGCCAGCAGGTAGGGGCCGTTGAGCACTTCGCCCAGCGGGCGCTTGGACAGGGCGTTGAAGATCAGCGCCGGCAGGCAGAAGTTGACGACGAAGCGGCCCAGCACCCGCATATCGGGCTTGTTGAATAGGCCAAAGCGCACAGACAGATAACCCGCTGCGATGATCAGGTAGATCGGCGTCGTGATGGCCAGGATTTGCAGCATGCTTGGGGTGGTGTGGCGGTCGGGAACGGGATGTACGGGCCGGGTCTGTCAAAAAAGTAGACAGACCCAGCCCGTGCAGGGGCGTAGCTTCAGTACTTCAGCGTGGCGATTTCGCGCAGCACCTCGGCCGTGGTGCTGGGCAGGCCGAAGAATTCCAGATAGGCCGGGATCTGCTCGAACAGCATGTCCGTGCCCACCTGCACCCGGCAGCCTCGTGCCTGGGCAGCGGCCAGGAAGGCGGTGGTTTCAGCCTTCATCACCACTTCGCCCACAAAGGCGGTGGGGGCGATACGGTCTACGTCCATGGGCAGCGGGTCGCCCTCGTTCATGCCCATGGGCGTGGCGTTGACCACCAGGTTGCAGCTGGCTGGGTCATTGGAGCCGGTTTCCACCAGCAACGCGGGGTAGTGCTGGCGCAGGCGGCTGGCCAGGCCTTCCATGGATGGCGTGTAGGCGTCGAACAGCTGTAGCGTGCTGACGCCGGCCGCCGCCAGGGATGCGGCAATGGCCGAGCCTACGCCGCCGCAGCCTACCACCAGGGCGCGGATGCCGGTCAGGTTCTGGCCCTTGCGCAGCACGCCGCGCACAAAACCTTCACCGTCGAACATGTCGCCGACCAGGCGGCCGTCTTCGGTGCGGCGCACGGCGTTGCAGGCGCCGGCGATCTGCGCCGTGGGCGAGACTTCGTCCAGCAGGCCGGCGGTGGTGACTTTGTGCGGCATGGTGATCAGCGCGCCGCGGATATTCTGCAGACTGAACACGGCACGCAGAAACGTGGGGTAGTCCTCGGTCTTGCAGCCCATGGGTACGACCACGGCGTCAATGCCGGCCTGGTCGAAATAGGGGTTGTAGATCATCGGCGCCTTGAAGGCGTGGGTGGGGAAGCCGATGTGGGCGATGAGCTCGGTTTTGCCGGAAATCATGGCGCGTCCTCAGGCCTTTTGTGCTGCCTGGGCAGCGGATACACCGGCACGCAGGCCCAGCAGATAGCTTTCCGCGCCAAAGCCGCAGATCTGGCCTTTGACGATTTCACCGAACACCGAGTGGTGGCGGAATTCTTCACGCGCATGGATGTTGGACATATGCACCTCGATGATGGGGCAGGGCAGGATGGCTAGCGCATCGCGGATGCCGTAGCTGTAGTGCGTCCAGGCGCCGGCGTTGATCAGCACCGCGTCCACCTTGTCGGCGTAGGCCTGGTGGATGCGCTCGCACATGGCGCCTTCGTGGTTGGTCTGGAAATGCTCCACCGTGGCGCCCAACTCCTGGCCCAGGGCCACCAGGCTGGTGTTGATCTGGTCCAGCGTGGTGGTGCCGTATTGCTTGGGATCGCGTTTGCCAAACATGTTCAGGTTGACGCCGTGGAGTACGAGGATGCGCATGGGAGTTCCTTGGGTTGAGGGGCCGGTCGGGCGGAGGTGGATGCGGGTGTTGAACCCTGCATGTTATCGCTAGAATGACCAAAAATGTACTAAATGGTTCATTTTCAAAATAAAGGGTTTTCCCTGGGTTCTCTCCAAGTTTCCAGGCCAACCCCGCCACACACTGTCCGGTGAAGGAGATGACTTATGACTACAAGCCCCGCCAACCCGCTTGCCCAGCCCAAGGTGGACTGCCATGTGCATGTATTCGACCCGGCGCGCTTTCCCTTTCAGCCCGACACCGCCTACCGGCCGTCCGGCCAGGAGCTGGCCACGGCCGAGCAGCTGGACGCTGTGCTGGACGCGCACGGCGTGCAGCATGCGGTGCTGGTCGGTCCCAACTCCGGCTACGGCCTGGACAACCGTTGCCTGCTGGACGCGTTGGCCCGGGGCCAGGGCCGCTACAAGGGCGTGGTGGTGGTGCGCAACGACGCCAGCCTGGGTGAGTTGCAAGACCTGCAGGCCCAGGGCGTGGTCGGCGTGGCCTTCAATCCGGCGCTGCTGGGGGTGGACTTCTACCAGAGCATAGGCCCTTTGCTGGAGCGCCTGCGGTCGTTGGGCCTGTGGGCCCAGGTACAGGTGCAGCAGGACCAGCTGGTGGCGCTCAAGCCCATGCTGGTGGACAGCGGCGCGCGCCTGCTGTTCGACCACTGCGGCCGGCCCAACCCGGCGGCGGGCGTGGGCCAGGCCGGTTTCCAGGCCTTGCTGGGCCTGGCCGAAACGGGCCGCGCCTGCGTGAAGCTTTCCAGCCTGGTGAAAAGCTCGGGCCAGGCCTTTCCGCATGCGGACATGTGGCCGTTTGTGCAGGCGCTGCTGCAGGCCTATACGCCGCAGTCCCTGGTCTGGGCCTCGGACTGGCCGTTTCTGCGGGCCCCGGCGCGGGTGGACTACGGCCCCTTGTTGGCCCTGTTCAACAAGCTGGTGCCCGACGCGGCGGCGCGCCAGGCGCTGATGTGGGATACGCCTCGGCGCCTGTTCGGCTGGGACGCAAGCGCTGGCTAATTCGCAGCGGTGGGCGGTAGCCGTAACGCGGCTTCCTCGTAGCCGCCTACAAAGCTGTCGGGGCCGTTGTCCAGGTTGCGGTTCACCAGGCGGCGCGCATACATGGGGTGGCGCATGCTGCGCACCTCGTGCTCCAGCGTGGCCAGCACCCGGCCGTTGTCCAGGTCAATGATGTCCTGGAAGCGGTACTGGCTCTGATCGCTTTCCTCCGTCACCAGGCCGCGCGCCAGCAGGCGGCGGTGCACCCCTGAAAAATCCGCCACGCTGACTTGCACATGGTGGCCGTCGTAAGACGGCAGGGTGCGCGTGGTTTCGCGGAACACCAGGCTCTCGGCTAGACCGATGGGAATGCGCACAAAGTTGCCGTCCGCATCCGTTCCCAGCGTCGCCGGCGCGGCCAGCACCTCGGTGTAGAAGCGGGCAATGCCGGCCACTGTGCCTGGTGCGCAGTCCACCTCCACATAGGGCATGCCCAGGCGCAGCGGGCCGAAGCGCGCCGGGTCCGGGGCGTGCACGCGGATGTGGTTGCCCCAGGGGCAGACCGTGTCCACCACATCGCCGTGCCGTTCAAAGCGGAACTGCGTGCCCTGCAGCAGCGGGGCCACGGCCTGCAGCCGCTGCACCAAGCTGTCCAGCTCCGGCAGCACCAGGCCAACCACGCCACGCAGCACCTCGGGCTTGCCCACCGGCAGATGGAACTGGCAGCTGCCTACGTTCATCCAGGCATTGCTGATGCCGGTGCGCTGGTAGGGGTCGCGGGTCAGGCCCAGGCCCATGGCGTAGAAGATGATGGCCTGCTGCTGGTTGGCCACGCGCACATTCACGTGGCCAAACTCGACGATATTGCCCACGTCTTCGGTGGTACGGTTGTAGGTAATGCTCATGGTGGGGCGCTTGGACGGAAGGACACGCATTTTGGCAGTGTTTGCGTGCCGCCGTGTGGTCCGGGCTTTTATATGAAATGAGGCTCTGGCGCAGGTGCCAGCTACGCAAGAAGCTATGTTTTGTGTAGCGGTGGCTATGGCCTGGTGCTATGGATTCAGTAGCTGCTGGCGCAGGTATTTTCTGCGCCAGCGGCACTTTTCTTGTAAATGCTAAGGCCGTGGTCCGGCCTGCTGAAAGAAGCGTACGCGCTCGGCATCGGGTGGGTGGGACGCGAAGGCAATGCCCAGCCAGTTGTCTACATCGTCCTGGTCGGTTTCTTTGCCGTCGGCGCTTTTCTTCTGGTTGCGGGCGGCGGTCAGCTGGTCGAACAGGGTGACCATGCTGGCCGGCGGTATGCCTGCGGCTTGCAGCAAGCGGACGGCGGCAATGTCGGCCTCGTGCTCGGCGCTGCGCGAGTAGTGCGCCTGGCCCAGCAGGGCGGTGGTGCCCGCCAGCAGGCTGCTGAAGTCGCCCAGCAGCAGCGAGCCCACGGTGCCCAGCAGCGTGGTTTGCACCAGCATGCGCACGCCGTCGCGGTGCTGCAGATGGCCTAATTCGTGGCCCAGCACGGCGGTCAGCACATCGGTATCGCGGTTCACCAGATAGACCAGTTCGTCGGTCATGATGATGGTGCCGCCCGGCAGGGCCAGCGCGTTGGGGCCGATGCGGCTGGAGCGGAACACCAACTGCCATTCAGGCACATCCTCGGCCGGCAGATGGGCCACGGCCTGCGCAAATGCGGCTTGCACGCGCGCCTGCTCGGCCAGCGGCAATTGGCTGGGTCGCATCAGCTGCGTATCTATCGTGTGCAGCGTGACCTCGCCCAGGCCGATGTCCACACTGTGCGGTAGCACCAGCAGCGAAGCCTGCGCGGCCAGGGGCAGGCCCCAGACGTGCAGTGCGCCCAGCAACGCTAGTAGTGTGAGCAGGCTGGCGACTACGCCACGCCAGCTTTGCTGTAGGCGCACGGTCAGCGATTCGGTCAGGCCTTGTTGCCGGCTCCAGGCATCCCAGGCGGCGGAGTCGGCGCAGTGCAGTTCGCCGCCCTCGGTCAGCTGGGTGACACGCATGCCGTGGCGGGTGCGCTCCGGCCAGCGCACGCCGGCCAGTGCCAGGCTGCGCTGGATGCCGTCGCCCTGGATGTGCAGTTGGCCATCGGCCACCAGCAACGTGACCGGGTGGGCGCGGGCGTGGATGCCGTCAAAGTAGTCGACCTGCACCTCAGATCCCGAAGTCGATGCCCAGCATGTCGCCAGCGGCGTCGCCCACGGCGGCGCTGGCCCCGTCGCGAGGCTGGCCGACCAGGCTGTCCGGGTCGATATGGCTGCAGATACTGGTGGCCTGCAGCCGCATGCGCGCCACGGCCACCGCCGCAAACGGCCAGTAGAAGCCCAGGGTAATCAGCACCAGCAGCCAATTCTTGGCGGTAAGCCAGAACAGGGATTTGAAGCGCAGATCGCTGTGGAACTGCAGGTCGTGGCTGCCGGTTTGGTTCCACACCAGGTTTTGCGTGCGGGCGATGGCGTAGGGTTTGAGGCTGACCAAGACCAATAGCATTCCGATTAATGGCAGCATGCTGGCCAAGGACGCTACCAAGGACCCGTGGGCGAACTGTTTGGTTGTGATGAACGCCACAAAAATCAACAGCAGCGGCAGTGCAAATGCCAACACCCCCCAGCCCAATATCTTTAGTGAGAGCTTGTAGAAAGCTTTCGCTGGGGCATAGAACTGGGTTTGCAGCTGGCCTAGAGCGTAGTGCTGGTGCTGGTACCGCTTGTACGTCCACAAGGACCAGGGAAGCATCAGTATCACGAGAAGGGCCAACGCCAGAATGGTGATGCCTATCCATAGCGGCGCTTTGTCCGGTTCCATTTCTCGTACGGAGGCCGACAGGGCAACGATCACGACGGTTGGCACATACATGGGCAGCACGGCCCGGTAGGCATCGGCGGTGCTGCCTTTGAACGCAAAGCGCAGGCCGCGCCAGCTGGTATTGGCCAGCCGGAACTGCATGGAGGCGCGCAGCAGCGCCGGCATGACGATGGCTACCAGCACCAGGGCCACCAGCCCGGCCATAGCCGAGAACCGGCCAGCCGCTGAATACAGGCCAAACAGCAGGGCCACCAGCAGCGTTCCTTTGAGCATCTTCTTGGGGTTGCCATGGAAGTCCAGCGCAGCACCGTCTACCAGGGTGTTGCCATAGAAGTAGCGCAGGCGGCGCACCTTGGCCCAGGGGTAGTACAGGCCCAGCGTGACCAGGGTGAGCAGCAGGTTGACGATCCAGATGCGCAGGTATTCGCTGCCGGAGCCGGTGAAGGCGATGCGCAGCTGGCGTGGTTCGGGCGCTGGCGGCAATGTGGAGTGGGGATCGAAGGACGGTTCGATGGTTGAGGTCATGGAGGATGCTTACGTTTGGATACGTTCAATGTAGCGTCGAAATGCCTGCTCTTTACATTTCATTCATACAAATGAATGAGGTTCCAGCGCAGTAGCTGCCTGCGTAAGCTGCTATCAAAATTGGATGGCCAGGCCCTGGTCGGGCCATAACAGTGCAAGCAGGTCCGTCATGCCCACGTCCACGCCCTGCTGCGATAGCAGGGGGGGCTGGCCTCGGTGGAGGGGCCGGCGGTTGAAGAAATGCGTCAGAGGGCTGTTTTTAACGTCCGTAAATGGCCGTCAGCCGGGTCTGCGCAATGGTGTTGGCGTGCAGCATGTAGCCGACCATGGCTGCGCTGGCGTCGGCGGGTAGGTCGATGTGCGGAACCTTCAGCGCGTGCAGCATGAAGATGTAGCGGTGTGGCTTGTCGCCGGGGGGCGGACAGGCTCCGCCGTAGCCTGGTGTGCCGAAATCGGTGCGACCCTGTACCGCGCCCGCTGGCAAGGCTAGCTGGCTGCTGCCGACCTGGGCGGGCAAACCGGTGGTGCTGGCGGGTAGGTTATAGACGACCCAGTGCCACCAGCCGGAGCCGCTGGGGGCGTCTGGGTCGTACATGGTCAGCGCCAGGCTTTGGGTGCCGGGCGGCACTCCTTGCCATTGCAGCGCGGGCGACTGGTTGCCGCCGCTGCAGCCAAAGCCTTGCAGTACCTGGGCATCCGGTAGGCTGCGGCCCTCAGCGATGTCGGGGCTGGTCAGCGTGAAGGGGGCTGCCTGCGCGGCGAGGCTGGCTAGGAATAGTGCGGCTGCGGCGGCCTGCGGGATTAGACGGGGGAACATGGAACTCCTTGTGAAAACAAGGTGCTACTGTGGCCCAGGGTAGGCTAACTCTTTAGCCAGAATCGCGCAGCCGCTATGCCGTTTCGCGCAACACCGAGGGCGCGAAGCCGAAGCGAGCCTTGAAGGCCGCACTGAACCGGCTGTGCGACCCATAGCCGCATTGTTGGGCGATATCGCCCACTGGCAGTTCGCTGGACTGCAGCAGGTCCAGAGCTGCCTCCAACCGGGCTTCGCGCACGGTGGCGGCAATGCTGGTTCCTTCCTTGGCCAGGTGGCGGGCCAGCGTGCTGGGGCTGGTGTGCAGGGCGTGGGCAACCGCCTTGGCGCACCAGTCGGCGTGTAGCCGCCCTGCGACGATGCGGCGGACCCGGTCTGCCATACCCAAGCGGTTGTTCTGTGGGAACACCCAGCCCCGCTCGGCCAGCATCATGAGTACCTCGGTCACGCGGTGGCGGCGTACGGCCGCCGACAGCCGGCTGGTTTCGGCCAGCGCATCCGCGGCGGCCCGTAGCGATTGGCCCAGGCTGTCATCCACCGCCAGTACCTGGACCAGAACGGCGTGCGCGCCACCTGCCAGGGCCGGATAGCGCTGGTGGAAGTCGGCCGCCATTTCCGGCTCTATGTGCAGCACGCAGGCCTGGTAGCGTGGCCGGGTGGTGGGGCCGTTCGCCACATCCCAGGTGCTATTCCTGGCGACCATCAGCAGATGACCTGCGTCGCAACGGTAGCTGCCGCGCGCGTGGTGGATGGTCTTGCTGCCGGATTGCACCCACACCAGCAGATCGGTATGCAGGGTTAGGGTGGCGACACGGTGTCCGGTCTGTTCATATAGCTGGCAGGCCGCGCCTATGCTGTGCAGGGCATCATCCGGGGTGGCTGGGGCGGCGGTTTGGAGGGACATGGGGCTAGTGTGGTGTTGCGCGCTATCTGGAACATAAAGCCGCGTCTTTTTACCCATGATGTCGTTGCAAATTCGCGCCATAGCGGAGCTGTGGCTGTGGTTTGCGCCTAATCCTGGTCAAAAATCCATCGACTTTATTCATTCCATCAAGCACGCAACACCACACTGGGACTCTAGCGCAAGCTGTGCGGCGCGCCACAATCGTCGCCAGTCCCTGTCCGTTCCCTTCTGGAGTTGTATGCCGACCACCCCGCACAGTTCCACACTTGGTGCCCCGCCTTTGCATATTTTGCTCACTGGTGGTACCGGCTTTCTTGGCCAGGCGCTGTGCCGTGCGCTGCTGCTGCAAGGCCATAGGCTCACGCTGTGGGTGCGCAGTGCCGAAAAGGCCGAGGCCTTGTTTGGCACGGCGGTGCGCCATGTGACCAGGCTGGCCGACGTGGCGCCGGGCGATATGCCGGATGTGCTGCTGAACCTCTCGGGCGAGCCCATATTGGGCCCGCGCTGGTCGCCGCAGCGCAAGCAGCAGCTGCATGCCAGCCGCAGCGGTGTGACCCAGGCTCTGGTGGATTGGGTCGCGGCCTCGGCGCGCAAGCCGCGCCTGCTGCTGAGTGCTTCGGCCATTGGCTACTACGGCATACAGGCGCCGGGCGACGCGGCCGCGCTGGGCGAAGATGCGCCGCCTCAGCCTATTTTCATGTCCGAGCTATGCCAGCGCTGGGAGCACGCGGCCCAGGGCATGGCCGCCCACGGCGTGGCGGTGGCCTGTGTGCGGCTGGGCGTGGTACTGGGCCTGAAGGGCGCACTGCCCGAGATGCTGCGCCCATTCCGCTTGGGGGTCGGCACGCGCATGGGCCGGGGTGACCAGGTACTGACCTGGGTGCATCTGGACGATGTGGTGGCCGGCGTGTTGCATCTGATGGCCCAGCTCCACCAGTCGCCCCATACTCCCTACAGGCCGCCCAGCGGTGCCTACAACCTGACCGCACCCTACCCGGTAAGCCAGCAGGAGTTTACCGACACTGTTTGCCGTGTATTGCACCGCCCGCTGGCGCTGCCCGTGCCTGCCGCGTTGTTGCAGCTGATGCTGGGCGAGCAAGCCAGCCTGTTGACCGAAGGCCAGCGTGTGGTGCCACGGCGCCTGCTCGCAGACGGCTACCATTTCCGGTTTGAGCGCCTGGAAGCGGCGCTGCAAGACCTGGAACGTAAAAGAAAGATGTGAGCGAGATATATGGCGACTTTGGGCAATGCACCCCCCGTACTCAACGACCCCGTCGATCAACTGCTGCAGATGCTGCGCACGCCGGGGCCGCGCCGCCGCATCGTCGGCCTGGTGGGGCTGCCGGGTTCGGGCAAAAGTACCTTGGCCGACAAGCTGGTGGCGGCGGTGAATGCCGAGGCCGGTGCCGGCACGGCAGTGGTTTTAGGCATGGATGGATTCCATCTGAGCCGGGCGGCCCTGGCGCGCATGCCCGACCCGGATGGGGCCCTGGCACGGCGTGGATCACCGTGGACCTTCGACCCGGCCGGCCTGGCCGACCGCTTGCGCGCCGTGCGTAACGCGGCTGACGATGCACCCCCTGTGCCCTGGCCTGGTTTCGAGCACAGCGTGGGTGATCCTGTGGAAGGCGCGGTGCAGATAGGCCCCAATGTGCGCCTGGTGCTGCTGGAAGGCCTGTACCTGCTGCACCGCGAACATGGCTGGAACCTGGACGGTCTGCTGGATACCTGCTGGTACCTGGACGTACCTATGGACGTGGCATTGCAGCGCCTGGTGGCGCGACACCAGGCCGCCTGGGGTTTCAGCGTGGCCCAGGCGCAGCACCGGGTGGCGCAGAACGACCAGTTGAACGCCGAGATCGTGCTGCAGACCCGCGCGCGGGCCGACGCCTTGGTGGTTTAGGTCCGGCGGCGGATAAAGACCAGGCCCACCATGCCCAGGCCTACCAGGGCCAGCGAGCCGGGCTCGGGCAGTTCCACGGCCATCTGGTAAGGGCCAAAGCCGGCCAGCGCCGCCGTGTCGTTGGGGCTGACGCCAAACGCCGCGCTGTAAGACGATTCACCAGCCACGCCGAGTCCGGACAGGTCGGACGAATACGACCACTGCACCGCATTCGGATCGGCTGCCGCGATCTCGATCCAGTAGGTGGTGTTGGCCGCCAGGCTGTAGCCGGATGCCAGCGAGAAGCGGTAGGCTTCAAACCCGCTGGAAGAGATGCTGGCGCTGGACAGGCCGTCGAAAGTCGCCAGCACGCTGCCCGGCGCGCCACTGTTGCTGGACAACAGGCTGACCTGCAGGTTGGAGCTCAGGTCTGGGCCCAGGTTCATCAGCAATGCCTGGATGCTGTTCAGCGTGCCGCCATAGGTGCCGGTGTTGAACGAGTTGGCTAGCGGGCCGGTGCCGTACACCGCATCGGAGCCGCTTTGTACGGCGTCAATGTTGTTGTAGACCACACTGGCTTGTGCGGGCAGGGCCATGGCGAAGCACAGGCAGGCACCAGCCGACACGACAGCCTGGCGGAGGGACATTTTCAATGGGGAAAACATAGCGGTTCCTGACATCAAGAGATTGAGGGGGCTCACAGCAGCGGGTCGCTGACGCCGTGCTTCCCGGTTTCCACGTGGCCGGCGCACTGGCAGACAAAGCTGGCGTCGGTGCTGGCGGTCACCACCAGGTCGTACCAGCGTGCGCTGGTCTGCAGCGTCCAGTCCGAGCGGAAGCTGGCGCCGGGGGCTACCGTTTGGTGCGATGCGTTGTTCATGTACTTATCCGTCACGGTGACGCTGGTAGGCGCGGTGCCGATATTGGTGACCACCAGCGAAATGCCGCCAGCGACGGTGTCGTACACGGTTTGTACCGTCAGCTTGGCAGCCGATGCGCCTGTGCCACCTGCAAATTTGCGGAAGAAGCCGTTTGGGCCGTACACCGACAGGTCGTAGGCGCTGGTGCCCGCAGCGGGTGTCCAGGTGTCGGCCAGGCTCTTGCCGGCTTCCACCGTATAGCTCCAGGGGCCGGTGCTGCCACCGGCCACGGTGCCGTTGGCAGTGCGTACATGGAACCAGGCACCAGTGCTGCCCGTGTTGGTGAAGCTGATACCGAAGCTTTGGCCTGCTGCATTCGCTACGCCCAGGGCCTGCAACTGGTAGGGTAGGGCGCGGGCCAGGCGGGCGCCGGGTTCTTGCGCCGGCATGGTCTGGTTGGCGGGGGGCGTGACGGCCAGATTCGGGTAGGTCTTGCCGCTGGTGACATCGCTTGCGGGCGGCACATAGGTGGATGTGCTGGGCAGGCGCGATGCGGTGGCGCTGGCGATGGAGAAGTCCAGCGCCGAGCTCAGGTCGCCGCAGACGGTACGGCGCCAGGGCGAGATATTCGGCTCCATCACGCCAAAGCGTTTTTCGATGAACTGCACGATGGAGGTGTGGTCGAACACCTGGGAGTTGACCCAGCCGCCCTTGCTCCAGGGCGACACCACCAGCATGGGGACCCGTGCGCCCAGGCCGTAGGGGCCGGCGGGGTAGCTGGCTGTGCCGTTGCCGGGGTAGATTTCATTCACGGTGCTGACGGTGGATTTGCCCTGCGCGGCCGTCATCGGCGGGGTGGGCGGCACCACGTGGTCGAAGAAGCCGTCGTTCTCGTCGTAGCAGATGATCAGCACGGTGCTGGCCCAGACGGCGGGGTTGGCGGTCAGCGCGGCCAGCACATTGTTGACGTACCAGGCGCCGTAGTTGGTGGGCCAGTTGGGGTGCTCGGTGTAGGCCTCGGGTGCGGCAATCCAGGACACCTGGGGCAGGGTGTTGTTCAGCACATCGCTGCGCAGCTGGTCGAACAGGCCTCCGTTGTTGAAGGCGCCGTTGTTGTAGATGTTGGTGCCGCTGCGGGCACGGTCATACAGGGGCTGGCCGGGGGTGGAGTTTTGGTATTGGGTGAAGTACAGCAGCGAGTTGTCACCATAGTTGCCGATGTAGGGCTGGCCCGTCCAGCCCCAGTAGCCTTCGGCGGTCAGGCCTACGCCGATGTCCTGGTAAATCTTCCAGCTGACGCCGGCGTTTTGCAGGCGCTCGGGGTAGGTGCGCCAGTTGTAGCCGGCTTCGGCATTGGTGACCACCGGGCCGTAGGGCGGCACGCCATTGCCATTGCTGGCCAGGGCCACATTGCCGGGGGTGTTGCCGGTGGCGTTGCCGTCGGGTGTCAGTGTGCCGTTCTGGCCGGACCAGCCGCTCCACAGGTAGTAGCGGTTCGGGTCGGTGGAGGCCATGATCGAGCAGTGGTAGGCGTCGCACACGGTGAAGGCATCGGCCAGCGAGAAGTAGTAGGGGATGTCCGAGCGCTGCAGGTAGCTCATGGTCTTGCTGGTCTTGTTCGGAATCCACTTGTCGTAGAGGCCGTTGTTCCAGGCGCCGTGAGCGTCTTTCCAGGAGTGCGCCAGGTCGGCCAGAAACGCCATACCCAGGTCGGCGCCTGCGGGGCGGAAGGGCTGCAGCGTGGCTGGGGTTTGCGTCACGCCCGCCGAATTCACATTAGGCTGCTGAAACACCGAGTTGCCAGAGCCGTAGAGGCGCACGGCGCGCGGGTCGTTGAAGCCGCGCACACCACGCAGCGTGCCGAAGTAGTGGTCGAACGAGCGGTTTTCCTGCATCAACACCACGATGTGCTGTACGTCCTGGATGGTGCCGGTCACAGCGTTGGCGGGGATTGCCAAGGCCTGTTTGATGGCGTCTGGGAAGACGGTGGACAGGCCTACGCCTGCAGCGCCTCGCAGCAGCGCGCGACGGTCTATGGAAGTCATGGGGGAATCCTTCTTCTAGGGCTGGGTTGAACGTTTGCCAAGCTGGACCCATCTTCTGCCGCGGGTGTGACATCTCCATGTCAGCCTTTGCCCCAGGGGCCGTATTCGCCCCTCTTTTCGCTCGTCTGTCTGTATGATGGTTCGCATGCTGCACCTTGCTTGCACCGACCCCATCGCGCAACAGCTGCTGATGGCGTATGCCGATTCGCCATTGCTGGTTGCGCTATTGGATGCAGACGACCAGTTGCGCTTTGCGAACCCCGCGTTCCGCAGCGCCTATGGCCTGGATGACGGCGAGCTGCTTAGCTGGTCCGCGTTGATGCGCCGTAACCATGCGCAGCGCAAGGGCGCTTACATCGAGACCCACGACATTGAAATCTGGTTGGCCACC
The DNA here is from genome assembly GCF_059421805.1 of Rhodoferax sp. GW821-FHT02C08. NCBI lineage: Bacteria > Pseudomonadati > Pseudomonadota > Betaproteobacteria > Burkholderiales > Comamonadaceae > Rhodoferax > Rhodoferax sp. GW821-FHT02C08. Next base: position 6,703 of record NZ_JBWKVR010000006.1, on the reverse strand, counting down.
ATCCGCTCACGCCGTGGCAAGCTGCCGTTTCGCGCTTTCGAGGCCGATCTGTGCGATGGCCGCTGGATCTGGATGACCGAGACCTTGCGTGCCGATGGCTGGATGCTGTGTGTGGCGTCGGATATCACTGCACTGAAAAGCGGCGAGCGCAGCATGCGCCAGCAGCGCGACGTGGCTTTGCGGGCTGCGCAGACCGACGGCATGACCGGCATCAGCAACCGCGCGCACATCATGGATCTGCTGCGCGACTCCATCGACGAGCGGCAGCACCGCGCTGCGCCTTGCGGCGTGGTATTGCTGGACCTGGACCATTTCAAGCGCGTCAACGACAGTTATGGCCACCCGGCGGGCGATGCCGTGCTGAAGGACTTTGCCCATACGGTGCAGCGTTCGTTGCGGCGCGACGATGGTTTTGGCCGTTTGGGGGGTGAGGAGTTTCTGCTGCTGTTTCGCGGCATGTCACCCAAGAACCTGGGCAGCGTGGTGTCGGTTTTGTTGAATGTGGTGCGCCAGCGCCATCCGCTGCCAGCGCACCCGGAATTTGGCTACACCTGCTCGGCCGGCATGACCGAGCTGCGGCTGGGCGACGATGTGCGCAGTGTCTACAAGCGCGTTGATGAAGCCCTGTACCAGGCCAAGGGTGCCGGCCGGGATCGCAGCATGTGGGCTATTTAGGTTGCTATTTAATTGATAGCTTCTGGCGCAGATAGAATCTGCGCTGGAGCCATTTTTTATTCATAACATGGGTGCGCGGTTCGCACCGTTTGCAGCCACCCCCAATGAAGTATTTCTGCGCATGAGCCTCGCCGTCTGCACCATGGTGCTGGGCACCACCAGCGGGGCCGGCAAAAGCTGGCTGACCACCGCGCTGTGCCGCTACTACGCCCGCCAGGGGCTGAAGGTCGCACCCTTCAAAGCGCAGAACATGAGCAATAACGCGCGTGTTGTTGCACAGGGGGAAATCGGTAGCGCCCAGTACTTCCAGGCGCTGGCGGCCAGAATTCAGCCCGATGTGCGGATGAACCCGCTGCTGCTCAAGCCCGAGCGGGATACCCACAGCCAAGTCGTACTGCTGGGCCAGGTCAGCCCTGAGTTGACCGGCCTGGACTGGCGCAGCCGCAGCGCCAAGGTCTGGCCGGTGGTGGCCCATGCGCTGGATGCATTGCGCGCCGAAAACGATGTGGTGGTGATCGAGGGCGCGGGCTCTCCAGCCGAAATCAACCTGTACGACAGCGACATCGTCAATATGCGCGTGGCCCGCCATGCCGATGCGCGCTGCCTGCTGGTGACGGACATTGACCGTGGCGGCGCCTTTGCCCACCTTTACGGCACCTGGGCCCTGCTGCCTGAGGCGGACCGCAAGCTGTTGCGCGGTTTTGTGCTGAACAAGTTCCGCGGCGATGCGCGGCTGCTGGCGCCGGGGCCACAGCAGCTGCAGGCTTTGACCGGCGTGCCGCTGGTGGCCACGCTGCCTATGTGGTGGCAGCACGGCCTGCCCGAGGAAGATGGTGTGTTTGACGACCGCAGCCGCAGCAATGGCACGGTGACGCGCACCATCGCCGTCGTGGCCTATCCGCGCATCAGCAACCTGGACGAATTCCAGCCCTTGAAGAACGTGCCCGGCGTACGCCTGGTGTGGGCCCGCAGCCCGGCTGAGCTGGCAGGTGCCGACTGGGTCATCTTGCCCGGCTCCAAGCACACCAGTGGCGACCTGGCTTGGCTGCGCCAGCAAGGGCTGGACTCGGCGGTGGCTGCCCATGCCGCGCGGGGTGGGGCCGTGCTAGGCATTTGCGGCGGACTGCAGATGCTGGGCGAGGCCTTGATAGACACCCACGGCATAGACGGCAATGCGCCCGGCCTGGGTCTGCTGCCTTTGGTCACGCAGTTTGAAGAGCGCAAGACGGTGCAGCACCGGCAGAGCCGCTTTGCAGAACGTATGGCTGGCCCCTGGGCCGCCTTGGCCGGGGTGCCCGTGGCAGGCTATGAAATCCACCACGGACAAACGCTGCAGCACAGCGCCATGGCCCAGGCCGGCGATATCGCCCACGCCGTGCTGCCCGACGGCCTGGGTTGGCAGAATGCCGCCGGCAATGTGTTGGGCCTGTATCTGCATGGCATGCTGGAAGACCCAGCGGTGCTGCGGGCCCTGTTTGGTGCCAGCGTGCCCACGCTGGACGCGGTGTTTGACGGTCTTGCCGACTATTTGGAGCCACATTTCGAGCCGGGTTTTCTACAATCGCTGGTCGCCAAGCCCTGATTACACTGAGATATGCAATTTCAGCATCTTGGCCCATATGTTTGGGCCCATATACAGGCGTGGCGTGATGCGTCTCTGTCTCCCGAGCTGGTAGCGGCTTACCGCGGACGCCAGTTCCGGGCCGTACTGCGGCGCATTCCCTTCAGCAGCGTGGGCAATATTTCCACTGCCGTGGCGCTGCTGCTGGCCTATTGGCACCAGGCCGACCACGCAACGTTGCTGGGCTGGGCCGCGCTGGTGATTTTGCTAGGGACGTCCAATCTGCTGCTGTGGTGGCGCCACCAGTCGGTGCCGGAAGCGACGGTCGTGTCCATGGCCAAAGGCTGGTGGTTTGCCATCGGCATCGCCGCCGCGGCTGTGCTTTTCGCCTGGATCATCTGGTATTTGTTTGACCTGGGCGATGCTGACGGGCGGCTGTTACTGGTGGGCACCGTGACCTCCTTTATTGGTACCGGTAGCTGGATGTTTGCCTACCTGCCCTGGGTGGCCATGGCTTGGACGCTGATTCTGTGTGTAGGCACTGGCCTGGCTTTCGCCGGGCGGCCCGAACCTGCATACAGCTATATGACAGGCCTGCTGATTCTTTACGGCTTTGTGATGGCCGCCACTATCCTTGTCACCTGGCGCATGTTCCGCGACGGCCTGAAGGCTGAAACTGAAATCGAACGGCAAAAACAGTTGGTAGGTTTGCTGTTGAACGACTTCGAGGAAAACGCCAGCGATTGGCTGTGGGAAACAGACTCCAATGGCCGACTGCGCCATGTGTCCGTGCGCCTGGCCGCCGCCATGGGTGTGGCGCCTGCTCTGCTGCATGGGCGCAACCTGGTCGAGATGTTGTCGACCCAGTTTCCTCAACTGCGTGACGAAGAGCAGGCCATGTTTTTGCACTTGCAGGCTTGCATGGCCCAGGACACGCCTTTCCGTCAAGTGGTGGTGCCCGTATTGGTCGGAGAGCAACTGCAATGGTGGTCCCTGACCGCCAAGCCTTTGCTGGGTCCTACGGGGCTGCTGCAGGGCTGGCGCGGTGTGGGCTCGGACATCACCGCAGCTCGTTTGCGTGAGATGGAAATGGTGCGCCTGGCCCACCAGGATGCGCTGACGGGCTTGGCCAACCGCCTGCAGTTTGGCAATGCGTTGGAGGCTTATTTTTCCCCTGAGGGCTGCCGGGCTGCCTGTACCTTGTTGTTGTTCGACTTGGACAACTTCAAAACCGTGAATGACTCTCTGGGCCATGCCGTGGGTGATCAGTTGTTGCAGGAGGTGGCCAGGCGCCTGAAGGCCGAGGTCGGGCCACGCGAGCTACTGGCGCGCCTGGGTGGTGACGAGTTTGCGCTGATCGTACCGGGCCTGCTGCCGCGCGCGCAAGCCCAGGCCTATGGTGAAAGGCTGCAGGCTGCGTTGGGCCAGGCATGGTCGGTGAACAGCCACCGCATCGAGGTGCGTGCCAGCATCGGCATAGGGTTTTCGCCGCAGGATGCGCACAGTGCGGAGCAGCTGCTGAAGGTTTGCGACATGGCTTTGTACGCGGCCAAGGCGGCCGGCCGCCACACCCTGTGCTTCTTCGAGCCGGCCATGGATGCGCGTGCGCAGCAGAAGCTGAATATTTTGAGTGATCTGGGCAACGGCCTGGAGCGTGGCGAGTTTGTGCTGCATTACCAGCCACAGATAGATCTGTTGAGCGGCACTTTGGTGGGGTTTGAGGCCCTGGTGCGCTGGCACCATCCCCAGCGGGGTCTGGTGTCGCCGCTGGAGTTCATTCCGGCAGCGGAGGAGAGCGGCTTGATCGTGCCTCTGGGCACCTGGGTGTTGCGCCAGGCCTGCGTGGATGCCATGCATTGGCCGCACCCACTGCGGGTGGCGGTGAATTTGTCGGCTGTACAGCTGGCGAATGCCGATGTGCTGTCCGTGGTGGACGAGGCTTTGCTGCACAGCGGTTTGCCCGGCAATCGGTTGGAGCTGGAGATTACCGAGTCCACCTTGATGCAGGACAGCCAGACTGCGCAGGCCATTTTGCATAACTTCCGCCGCAAGGGCATACGTATCGCACTGGACGATTTTGGAACCGGGTATTCCTCGCTGTCTTATCTGCGCAGCTTCCCTCTCGATAAGCTGAAGATTGACCGCTCGTTTGTCAGTATTCTGGATGCGGCCGAGAGCGATGCCAGCGCGGTGGCCATTGTGCAGACCATCATTGCACTGGCCCAGGCTTTGGCACTTGAAACCACGGCGGAAGGTGTAGAGACTCCGGCCCAGCGCAGCATTCTGGAGCGCATAGGCTGTAGCCAAGGCCAGGGCTATCTTTTTGCCAAACCCATGGGGGCCGAGCAGGTGGGGTCTTTCGTCACCCTGTGGGCGACGAACAAGCCGTTTGCCTTCGTTATTTGAGGCTGCCCGACAAGAACTGCTGCAGCCGCTCGCTCTTGGGCTGGCCCAGCACCTCGCGCGGCACGCCTTGCTCTTCGATCTGGCCTTTGTGCAGAAAGATCAGGTGGTTCGCCACCTCGCGGGCAAAGCCCATCTCGTGCGTCACCACCACCATGGTGCGGCCCTCCAGCGCCAGCTTCTGCATTACCTTCAGCACCTCGGACACCAGCTCCGGGTCCAGCGCGCTGGTGGGTTCGTCGAACAGCATCACTTCGGGCTCAATCGCCAGGGAGCGCGCAATCGCCACCCGCTGCTGCTGGCCGCCACTCATGTGCGCCGGGTAGCTGTCTTCCTTGTTCTGCAGGTCCACCAGCTTCAGGTACTTGCGGGCACGGGCTATAGCTTCGTCCTTGGGCACACCCAGCACATGCACCGGCGCTTCGATGATGTTCTGCAGCACCGTCATATGCGCCCACAGATTGAAATGCTGGAACACCATGGCCAGCCGGGTGCGCATGCGCTGCAGCTGCTTGGCTTCAGAAGCCACCAGCTCGCCGTGCTTGTCGGTCACCAGCTTCAGCTCTTCACCGGCGACGATGATGCGGCCCGCATTCGGCTTTTCCAGCAGATTCATGCAGCGCAAAAAGGTGCTCTTGCCGGAGCCGGAGCTGCCGATGATGCTGATCACATCGCCGGCGCGCGCTTCCAGCGAGACGCCTTTGAGCACCTCGTTGGAGCCGAACTTCTTGTGGATGTCTATGGCCTGGAGTTTCAGGGGTTGGGTGGTCATAAGCGGTATTCAGAAAAATTAGGCACCCAGCAGATTGCCGGTACGGAAGGGGACAGCACCTGCAATATTGGCCAGGTCGTCGCCCGGCGTGGCGTAGCGCTCGTTGGTACGTGCATACATGACGCCAGGTACCTCGGCGCGCAGGGCGTGCACGGTGTTGCCAATAGGGTCTATGACTTCGCACACCAGGTCGCCCAGCGCCAAGCGGTCGCCAGGCTTGGCTGCAAACACCAGTACGCCGGGCACGGGTGATTTGATGAACTGGGCACCGGCTAGCGGTGTGGCCGCGCAGGCCAGAGCGGGCAGGGCAGGCTTGGTGCCGCCAATCACATCCAGATGCTGCAGATACGCAAAGATGGCATCGGCATCGGCCTGGGCCCAGGCGTGGCCAACCTCGGCTTCACCACGCAGCTCTACCGTAGTGCTGCAGCAAGCTTGCGGAATCGGATAGGCATTGCCCAGCTTGTCGGCCAGTTGCCACCACAGCCCGGACATGCACTCGTCAAAAGACAGGCCGCCAGAGTTCTTGGCCAATAGAACGGCCTGGGTGCCTAGCAGGCGGGCCAGCGGCTCCAAGGTGGGCCAGCAAGGCACCTCGGCGTACATGTGCATGACTGCTTCGCAGTCGCAGTGCAGGTCCAGCACCACATCGGCATCGAAGGCCATGCTGGTCAGAGTCTTGCGCTGGCTTGCAAGCTCGGTTTCGGGTACCCAGTTTTGCAGATATTGGCCGGCAGCCTGGCGTATGACGCGTACATTGTGCGCGGCATCGGAGCCGAGCTTGTCCTGTACCAGCGGCAATACGGCAGCGCAGAAGTCGGGGTAGTGGCGGTTGAAATTTTCCGAGGTATTCAGCTCGAAGCGGCCCATGGGCTTGTGGTCCAGCCGCTGGGCCAGTCCCATGGGGTTGGCAACCGGTACCAGAATGATCTCGCCCTGGATCAGGCCTTGCGCTTCGACCTGCTCCAGCAAGCGGCGCAGGTGGTAGGCCGCCAGCATACCGGGCAACTCCTCGGCATGCAGGCTGGCCTGGATATACACCTTGGGCCGGGCTCCCGGCGTGCCAAAGTGGAAGCTCGTCAGGGTTTTCTGGCTACCCAGGCTTTGGGTGCGCAGGAGGTGGTCTTGGCGTTGCATCAGTGTCTACGGGGTGCCAAATAGGCCAGAAACTTGCGTTCAGCCGCGCGGAAAGCCGCAATCAGCGCAAAGGTACCAACCAGGTACAGCGCCGCAGCAAACAGATAGGCCTCGAACGGCAGGTAAAAGTCGGAATAGATGCGGCTGGCTGCCGC